>JBGMQN010000100.1:0-4320 GCA_048054495.1 Anaerolineales bacterium | reverse complement strand
GCTTCGTCGCTGCGCTCCTCGCAAAGACAGTTCGCAGAGATCGTCATGGTGAGCAACTGAGCCTAGCTCAGCTCGTGACGGCCGTAACCCAGAATGCGGCGGGCGACGATTAGTCGATTGATCTGCCCGGTGCCTTCATAGAGGTCATTGATCTTAGCATCCCGGAACCACTTCTCAAGCAGATGCTCGCGGGAGTATCCCATGGGGCCCAGCAGCTCGACCGCCTTTTGGGTGATCTTTACTACGGCGTCGCCGGCTTTGATCTTTGACATGGAAGCTTCGGCGCTGATAGGTACCTTATTATCTACCATCCAAACCGCGCGCAACGTCAGCAGCCAGGCCGAGCGCAACATGGCCTCCAGGTCGATCACCTCCGCCTCCAGGTTCGTCATGCGATTGCGCGGGAGACCGTAGCGAATCTCAACGCCACCTTCCGCCAGCTTTTCCTTCAAAAACTCCAGCGACGCTCGAGCAATCCCCAAAGCCGAGGCGCCCACCAGCGGCCGGGTAACCTCGAAGGTTCGCAGCACACCCTTGTAGCCTTCGGTGGTTTTTTTCTTTTGATCCACTGCGCCGAGCATATTCTCGAAGGGCACGCGACTGTCCTGTAATACGATAGAGGCGGTATCACTGCTCCGGATGCCGAGTTTCTTTTCGAGTTTGGTGACCGTACAGCCGGGCGTGCCAGCTTCCACCACGAAAGAGCGGATACCCTTGCGACCCGCCTCAGGATCGATGGTGGCCCAAACGATCACGAATCCGGGCGTGTCCACGAGCGACTTGTGTCCACCGGTGACGAAAATCTTCTCGCCGTTGAGTACCCATTCGTCGCCATCCCGTACGGCGGTGGTCCGAATGGCGGCCGTATCGGATCCGGCATGCGGTTCGGTTATCGCCATAGCGGAGAAGACCGGCTTGTCACCCTTAAATCGTTCCAAGAACTTGGCTTTCTGCTCCGGCGTGCCGGCGGCGGACACCGCGGCCGCTCCCAGGCCTCCCCTCGGCGTGCATAGGTAAAGGCCTGCATCTCCCCAGGACAGCATCTCGACGAAGTGCGCCATGCTCTGATAGCCGATGCTTGGCTTGCCGTCATCCTTGGAGCCGTCGGGAGCCATGGTCACGCCACCGCCCGCAGATTGAAGCGCATCGTGCATGAAGTTAATGTAATCCCACGGAATCTCGTGCTCGTGCTCATCGTAGTAGCGCGCCTGAGGCCGCATCATTTCCGTGGCCACCGCTTCGACCATGGTTACCGTCTTTTTGATGGTTTCCGGGATCTCAAAACTGATCATGGGTCTCTCCTTACACCATTGCCATTCCGGCAAAGGTCGACAATCCGCGAGCGTTGCGCATCCAACGTTCCACGGGGTGTTCTCGAATGTAGCCATGGCCACCAAGGATCTGAACCGCCCGATCCGTGACCATCATGACCGTTTCCGCGGCGTTGGAGAGCGCCAGGTAGGCGGACTTGAAGGCCTCCTTGCCCTGGTCGATTTTCCAAGCCGCCTCCCATACCATCAGTCGCGCGCCGTCGATCTCGGTGGCCATTTCAGCCAGCATGAAGGCGATCGCTTGCTTCTGCGCGATCGGGGACCCGAAGGCCTCTCGATCCTTCGCATAATCCAGGGCATACTCGTACGCGGCCCGACTCAGCCCAATGGCCAGTGCGCCCGCGGCCACGTTGAAAGAAGCCAGTACCTGGGAAGGATCCATCCCTTCCAGGCGCGCGGAGGCTGCAACTCGTACCTCGTCGTAGGTCACCGGAAACGTGGGCAGGGCCTGGATCCCTAGCAGCTTCTCTCGCTCCCCGACCTGTACGCCCTGTGCACCACTGGGGACGGCAAAGGCCTCGATACGCCCGTCCAGCGTGGCGAAAGTCAGGAGAGCTTTGGCACTGTCGCCGAACGGCACGCGCGCTTTACGTCCCGTAATAAGGTAGTCCCCGTTGTTAGCGACGGCCGTGGTCCGCATTTCGCCGGCGTGAAAGTCGTATTCCGGCTCGATGAACGCGGTAACGTAGGGCCTCCAGTCGGCCTCGATCACCGGCGGGATGAGTTCCGATTTCTGATCTTCGCTCCCGGTGAGCAGGACAGAGAGCGCATAGGCTCCTGGCGCCATGACGGCCAGCGCACCGCTCAGATCGCCCCAGGCCAACTCTTCGGCAGCTAGAGCACCGGTCACGGCTGAACGCTCGCCAAAGCCTCCGTACGCCTCAGGCACACTGGCCTGGAGTACGCCCAATTCCCAGCCCTTTTCGATCAAGTCAGGCGGCAGCTCGCCGCTTTCATCGGCTTCGTGAGCGGCCGCCCGCAGATCGTTCTCCGCGTAGCGGCGAACGGCTTCTACCAGCATCTTCTGTTCTTCAGTCGGCTCAAATCCGAACATCGAGCTCTCCTATCTTAGGATCCCTTACCGTGGTCGACGGTGCCCGCTGGAACGGGTGAACCTACGCTTTGATAGTGAATCGGGTGGCCATCCCCGCGTTCCAGACTCTCAAGATCGTCCACCCCCAAGCAGCCCCGCATGCTCAAGTATTCAACGTAGGCTCCGGCTTCTTCCAGGGCCAACAGCCGGTGGTAGCCGGCGGTCTCTCCGAATAACTCCTGTGCTAAATCGGCGATGGTCATCGGTAAACGAGCCAGGTCAAGCACCTGCGCCAGACGATCCTCATAGAGGCTCCGGATGCTTTCGATGCGTGCCGATAGGTCATGGAAGGGACGTTCGTGTCCCCCCAGTACGAGCCTGGTGCGATCGACCAGAGCTCTGGATTTTTCTAGGGATTCCAGGTAGTGATCCAGGCCGGTGGTCAGCGTCAGGCGTTCAGGGGCTAGATGCGGACTGATCCGCTCCAGAATGTGGTCGGCCGAGAGCAGGACGTCGTCAAGGAGCATCACGACCTGGCCGGGAGTGTGACCCGGAACGTGCATGATTTCCAATGGCCCGACCTGCATGCCTATGGCCTCGAACGTGAAATCCACGGATTGAGAGGCATAGAGCTGCTTGCCAAGCAAATACAGGTTCATCAGGTCACCGTGCTCATCCTCCGTCACGCCCGCTTCATTCAGGTAATGGCTGAGCCTGCCCGCCACAATCGCCAGGCGCTCCTCGTATCCGGTGAGCACACGACGATCCAGTTCATGAATTCCGACCGGCGCTTGAGTGCGTTCTCTGACGTAGGCCAGCCCCCCAAAATGATCGATGTGACCGTGCGTTATGAGTACGTGTGTGAGATCACGCCACTCGATGGCTTCGCCGTGATCCCTCCTTACCGCTTCCAGCCCGAATTCCAGGTGATCGTTGGATTCTCCGAACCCTGACCCCACATCGACCAACGCCACCATTCCGTCGGAAAGCACCAGATGCACATACCCCCACATTTCGGGGAACACATGGATCGGGATGCGATAGATGCGGGCCCCTCCTTTTGAGGTGAATGCCTCCGTTTTTGGGGTCACGCGCGCTCGAATCCTCTCGAATTGGTGCTCAACCCATGCAAGAAGATCTCTGCAAACTGATCGGACAGCTGCGGTCCGCTCAACCGACCGCCTTCCCGATACCAGGTGATCAGCCAGTTCTGAACACCGAGCAACGCAAATACGACGACCGACGTGTCCATCGGTCTGAACTCACCCTGCTCCACTCCCTCACGGACCATGGTTCGCCACAAATCCTCAAAACGGTCCCTTCTCGATATATGGCGTGCCCGAAGCTGAGGCGCCAGGCTGCGATGCTCGAGCAGCAGCACGGCAGCCAGGTCCGCGCTGCCGGTCACTAGTTCTATGTATCGAGTCATGGCCAGCTTGAGCTTCTCCTCGGGGCGCAGATCGGAATTAACAATCGGCTCGATATCTTCGATGAGAACGTCCAACGCCCGGTCGAGTACCGCCAACAGTATTTCTTGCTTGCTGTCGATGTGGTGGTAGAGGCTGGCCTTCTGCAGATGGACCGAATCCGCAATGTCCTGCATCGACGTGGCATGAAAGCCCTTTTCCCGAAAGATCTGGGCCGCCGATAGGATGATTTCTTCTCGCTGCATGGTCATCAAAACGTGACCGCTAGCCGTCAGGTGGGAAGTGTGAGGAGTGGAGAGTTGTAGCTGCCTTCCCTACCGAACGGTCGGTAGGTTTATCTTATCATAAGGGAGAATCCGGGTCAACTAGCGTGGATTACGCCCTTGTCGCGGAAGGATTTGCAATAGGTTTGGCAGACGTACGGGGATCGGCAAGGGGCACGAACTCGGTTTCACCGGACTTAGGCTCATGTCATTGCGAGGAGCGCAGCGACGAAGCCAGAATCATTGAATCGTCATTGCGAGGAGCG
>JBGMQN010000124.1:0-14716 GCA_048054495.1 Anaerolineales bacterium | reverse complement strand
TCGGGCAACGGATACACGGGTCGCAGGATCTGCCCCTCCGTCAGACCCAGCATCTCCGTCAGATAACGCAGCGTGTACGGATAATTCTGGCTGTGCACGATGATGCGCGATTTGTTGTAGTCGAGACGGTCCGCGTTGGAAATGTCTACAATATTCAGCCCCTGGCTCGTCAGGTACTCTGCCGTCTCAGTGGCGAGCCCCTCTATACCGGCGCCGTTTAGAATTGCCAGACGAGCGCTCTCGATTTGCGCGGCCTCGGTCGATTGAGGATCCTGCACGGTCGGAGCGATGGCTCCTGTGCCAGTGAAGATCTCGTCTCGCAATGCCCGCACCTTATCGGGAATCGGCTTGAGCACCTGGGCTCCATCAAATTGCGTCTCCAGCAGCACCATGTCCGGGGGTGCGATGACTCCTCGTACAACGTCGCTTGGGGATACCTTCATTGCCAACAAGCCGAGGCTGACCATTTCATCGAAGCTGAGGTTGGTGTAGATCCCGGAGGCCAACTCTTGATAGAGGATGGGCGCCTTGGCAAGAAGGGTTGGCATGGAATTGAGTTCGAAGATCTTGTCTCGCACCGCCATGACCACTTGCTGTTGTCGTTGGGCGCGATCGAAATCTCCGCCTTCGGTCTTGCGGGCCCGAGCATAGGCCAGTGTCTCCCCTCCATCCAGACGATAGGGTTTCGCCTCCAGCCAGAGACTGCTGCGGCCGATGGGAGTAATCTTCATCCGCTCGGGGACAAGCACCTCCACGCCTCCAATCTCGTCAATCATGCGCTCGAAAGTGGAGAATTCGAGCAACGCATAGTAATTGACGTCGACCCCCAGCAAGTTTTCCACGGTTGCCATCGCCAAGCTTGGGCCCCCGCCCGGCAACCGATTTGCTTCACCCAGGAAATAGGCGGTGTTGATACGATTGTGTTCAAATCCGGGGATCTCAACCCACAGGTCGCGTGGGATGGAAAGCATCCCTGCCGTTTCAGCGATGGGATCGATTGTGACCAGCATCATGGTGTCGGTACGCGGCGGGCCATTTCCCGTCTCCCAGTCTCGGAAATCTAGCCCCAGCAGAAGGATGTTGATGCGGTCAACCCCGTTCCAGGAGGGAGCGTCGACGACCAGTTCGGGAGCTGCCGAGGCCACGGAAGTGCCTTCGCCGGCCACAGTAGGCTCAGTATCTTGCGAGCCAAAAACCGCCGGCAGTCCAACCCCCGACCAGGTGGATGCGATACCTCGGACGGTGCTGAAAACCAGCAGTGCAGAGAGCACCGCCATCAGAACAAACGCGCCACCCAAGGCCCAAACGGCCCACTTTGGCGGGCGTTTCATAAGCAACCCAATATCGATTTGAACACGTAGATTCGTCTCGCGCGCTGCGCTTCTGAGCGCGAGGCGGCGAGTATATCACGCTCGATTCTATGCGCTGCGCTATAATCCCTGCCCATGTCTGGTTCTCAGTCCCGCGGTCTGTTTGCAGCCGCCTCGCTGATGATTGCGATCGGCTGGACCGGTCTGTACCTGCTCATGGCCACGACGCTGCCTACTGTCGGACCACGTTGGCTGTTCTTCTTCTTACTCACAATAGCCGTCACTGGTACCGCACTTCCCTTTGTATGGTTGCTGCATAAGCGATTTGGCCCAGCCCCTTCCGCCGTGCTGCTGCGGCAGGCGCTGTGGGTGGCCTTGTTCGTTTCACTCGGCGTATGGCTGCAGATCAATCGATCGCTGACCCTTTCGTTGGGTTTGCTTCTAGGAGTCGGCTTCATCTTATTGGAGTGGTTTCTCGGGCTCCTCGAACGAAGCGTTTGGAGGCCCAACCGTTGAGTTTGCGCGACTTACCTTCGGTCGACCGCCTGCTCAGTGCGGACCAGGCAGACGATCTCATCGCGGCGTACGGGCGGCCACTTACGGTGCAAGCCCTTCGCACAAGCCTGGAATCCGCTCGGCTAGCGATCCAGCAGGGCCAGGACGCTCCAGAAGAAGCAGATTTGATCTCCGGAACGCGAGCCACTCTGCAAAACTGGCTACTCCCTTCACTACGACCCATCATCAATGCCACAGGCGTCATTATCCATACCAACCTGGGTCGCGCCCCGCTGAGCGCCGATGCCCAGCGTGCCGTTTCCGACGTGGCGTCCGGATACAGCTCATTGGAGTACGACCTCGAGCGTGGGGTGCGCGGGAGCCGAGATGTTCATGCCGAGCATCTTCTGGTTCGATTGACGGGGGCCGAATCTGCCCTTGTCGTGAATAACAATGCCGCGGCTGTGTTGCTCGTGCTCACCGTCTTGGCGCATGAAATGGAAGTGCTCGTTTCCCGCACGCAACTGATCGAGATCGGGGGTGGCTTCCGCATCCCGCAGATCATGGAGCAATCGGGAGCCATTCTGCGGGAGGTCGGTACGACGAACCGCACCCACCTGAAGGACTTCGAGGGTGCCCTCACCGACAGTACCGCGCTGATCCTTCGTGTTCACCATTCCAACTTCAAGATCGTTGGTTTTACCACCGAGCCCAGCCTCCCGGAGTTGATCGATGTCGGCCACAAGCATGACCTGCCCGTGCTGGACGACCTGGGCTCCGGCGCCTTGCTGGATACGGCCCAGTTCGGCCTCGGGCACGAGCCGATGGTGCAAGAATCGGTCCGCGAGCGGGCCCCACTGGTCGCCTTCTCGGGCGACAAGCTGGTCGGAGGCCCGCAGGCCGGGATCTTGGTGGGCCAGAAGGCACTGATCGACCGTCTTGCCAGGCATCCCATGGCGCGTGCCGTCCGTCCGGACAAGATGTGCCTGGCAGGGCTGTCCGCCACCCTGAATCACTTCGTGATGGATGAGGCATCCGAGACGGTCCCGGTGTGGATGATGATCGCCGCTCCCGAGGATCAGTTAAGGCGGCGCGCAGGTGAATGGGTTCAGCAGCTCGAAACCGGTGAAGTGGTGCCTGGCCGCTCCACGGTGGGAGGCGGCAGCCTGCCTGAGGAAACCCTGCCCACCTCGCTGCTGGCTCTGGATGTTCCCCACCCGAACGCGTTCGCTGACCGGCTGCGTGAGGCGGATCCGCCCATCGTCGCCAGAGTGGAGAATGACCACGTGATGATCGATCCGAGAACGGTGTTGCCGGGTCAGGAACAAACGTTGTTGAGCGGCCTAACCGCGGCGCTCAACGAGTGATGAGCATCGAAATCCTTCATCCATGAAATCTGACATCGATCGACTCATGCGCGAGGCCGACCTGCAGGCGCTACTCATTTCTGGCCCCGTGGCGCACAATCCAAATAAGGCTTACTTCACCGGACTGGTGCATGTTACCTCCGGTTACCTATTGAAGCAGGTAGGGAAATCCCCTTTGCTTTTCCACCATTCGATGGAGCGCGACGAGGCTGCCCGCGCCGGCCTGGAAACTAAGAGCCTGGACGAATATCGGCCCACAGAGCTCATTGAGAAGTCGAAAGGGGATCAAATTCAAGCCGCCACTCTGCTATTAACGGAGATCTTCCGCGACAATGAAGTGTCTGGACGCGTGGCCCTCTATGGCAAGGCAGAACTTGGAGTTGGATTTGGCATATTCGACCGGCTGCAGGAAAGCTTGGATGGAATTGAGCTGGTCGGAGAGCCCGAGAACAGATCTGTGCTGTCACGCGCCCGCGCGACGAAAGACGAGCAAGAAGTGGAACGCATTCGGCAGATGGGGAAAGTCACCACGGCCGTTGTCGGTGATGTGGAAAGTTACCTGACCTCCCACCGAGCCAAGGACGGAGTTCTCGTCAATCGAGAGGGCGAAATCCTGACCATCGGCGAAGTAAAGCGGCAAATCAATCTGTGGTTGGCCATGCGCGGGGCGGAGAATCCCGAAGGCACCATATTCTCGATGGGCCGGGATGCGGCCGTGCCCCACAGCGCGGGCCAGGACGAGCAGCCGCTGGAGCTTGGCAAGACGATCATCTTTGACCTCTTTCCCAGCGAGGCTGGCGGCGGGTACTTCTACGACTTCACTCGTACGTGGTGCCTGGGCTGGGCCCCGGATGAGGCAGAGGAGCTTTATCAGGACGTGCTTGAGGTATATCATTCGGTGTTTGATCGGCTTGAGTCCAACACGGCGTGCCGTGAATACCAAATCATGACCTGTGAACAGTTCGAATCCAAGGGTCATCCGACCGTGCTCAATACCCCCGGTACTACGGACGGATATGTGCATTCCCTGGCCCACGGATTGGGATTGGCGATTCACGAGGCACCTGCCTTCAGCCACGTTGAGAGCAACCAAGATGCATTGGCTCCCGGCACGGTATTTACCTTTGAGCCAGGGCTTTACTATCCGGAGCGCGGCCTCGGAGTGCGACTTGAAGATACGGTCTGGGCCAATCCGCAGGGCGGTTTCGAGGTCCTGGCGGAATATCCGATGGATCTGGTGCTGAAGATCCCTGGGGCTTGAGATACCCGATCTAAATCAGTACGGGATTACTGAATGGCAAGCGGCGAAACACGTATTCTAGGGATCGAGACCTCCTGCGACGAGACTGCCGCGGCGGTCGTCGAAAACGGGCGGTCCATACGCTCCAATGTGGTCGCCTCTCAAGCTGCGGAGCACGCCGCCTACGGCGGCGTTTATCCGGAGGTCGCCTCGCGCCTTCACGTTGAGGCGATCTACTCGGTTGTTTCGGAGGCCCTAGATTCGGCCCATGCCGGACTCGAAGCCATCGATGCCATTGCCGTAACCCGCGGCCCGGGCCTGGCAGGCTCGCTCGTGGTGGGCATGAACATGGCCAAAGGCCTGGCGTTGGCTGCCAACTTGCCGATCCTGGGCATCAACCACCTGGAAGCCCACCTTTACTCCATCTGGCTGGTCGAAGAGGAGCCAGAGCCTAATTTTCCGCTGCTTGCGCTCATCGTCTCCGGTGGACACACGGAGCTGGTACTGATGGAGGACCACCTTAAATACAAGCGCCTGGGCGGGACGTTGGACGATGCCGCGGGCGAAGCCTTTGATAAGGTGGCCCGCCTGCTGGGTCTGGCGTATCCAGGCGGGCCGGCAGTTCAGGAGGCCGCTGAAAAGGGCGATCCGGAGTCCTTCAAGTTTCCGCGCGCCTGGCTGGAAGGGACCTGGGATTTCTCCTTCAGCGGACTCAAGACTGCCGTACTGCGCGAAGTGCGCGAGCGCCAACCGGATTTGAAGGCAGGCGTAGAGGCGCCGCGACCCGGGCTACCCATTGCGGATATCTCCGCCGCCTTTCAAGCGGCCGTGGTCGATGTACTTGTGGTGAAGACGCTCGAGGCCGCCAAGGATTTCAAGGCACAGGAGATCCTGGTGGCGGGCGGAGTGTCTGCCAATGCGCCGCTACGAGAGGCCTTCGAAGCTCAATCCAAGCTTCCGGTGCGTACCCCTCCCCTGGAGCTTTGCACCGACAATGCCGCCATGACCGCCGCCGTCGGACACCGGCGCTTTGGCGCGGGCCAGCGTGACGCGCTGGACATGGACGTCCTTCCCAGCTGGCCACTGGATCAAAGCCCCAACTAATTGGCAATCCGGATAATTCACAAACCCGCTCCCTCGCGCGTGGATTCAGCTACCGATGCGTGTCTCGCTTCCGGAATGATCGAGGGATCGTTCCCAAAGTGACTTAGTGTCGATTTTGCGGTCCGGGAATCTAGCCGTGGCCTGAGCCAGCAGCGCGGGCCGATAGATCAACCCACTTGTGGGTTCACCTGTACTCCTAGTTGGTACCCATTTCTCGCAAGCGCGAAAATTCTATCAGGTACTGTTCGGCTAGCTCCGGGCTGTAGATAATGAGCACGTTCTCGTCATTCTTCTCTTCGGCGTTGCGGCTAAAGTTGTAGGAGCCAGTGATCACAATGCTCCCATCCACGATGATCACCTTGTGGTGCATCTTACGCGGGTTGCCATCGAGCATGATATCGAGACCGGATTCCTCAAACCGCGCCACATCGCTGCCCTGGTTCCGCGACTGATCGGCGTCAAACAGACCCTGCACCTCGATCCCCTCGCTGGCCCGACGCAAGATTGTGTCTGCGATAGTGTCGAGTGTCAGGTTGAAGGCCATCACATGAATGCTCTTTTCGGCACCTTGGAGCAGGGCGACAATACGGTCCCCTACGCGCATGTCCGGTGAGAAGAGCACCTCTATCTGGGTGCCCCCCGCCTCGATGGTGTTCTGGGGGAAATCAGGCCACGATAGAGCTCCGAAACGATCCTCGATAAACATCTCTTCAAACTCCTCCGTGTATTGCTCGGCGAGGTTGGCGGATTCAATGCGTAACAAGTTATTGTTGTTGCGGTATGCGCCATTGACCGTAAGGTTCATAGATCCGGTCCAGACTTCACCTCCGTCAATGACTACAAACTTATTGTGCATCAGTGGCTGTCGCTCATCCTCCCGCACCTGAATGTCCGCCAATGCCAGTGCTTGGAGCTCGGGATTTGACGCGTAGTCGGACTCGGTGACTACTCGCACCTTGAGTCCCCGCTCCTGCGCCCTGATTAGCGCGTCCCGGATGCTCCACAGGTCGATTTCCTGGGCGGCTACATCGATGGACTCGGCGGCGGCATCCATCGCGGCCGCAAGTTTCGCATCCGGACCACCCCTCAGAGTAGAGGCTGACGCCCCCTCTGGATTGGTGAAGTAGAGGCTGTACCAGGTACCTGCTGCCGCCTGGGGCTCGAAGGTTGGTTCCGGCGTGGTCAGGAATTGGATGGCCAGATTGACTACGTAAAAAAGCATGAGGACGAAAATGGATCTACTTGCACGCTGCCTGTTCATATTCAAATCCTAACCGAGTGCAGCCAGAATCTCGCGAATCAGGCCCGGTCCTCGGTAGATGAGACCGGTATACACTTGAATCAGGGCCGCGCCCGCGTTCAGTTTCTCTATGGCCTCTTCCGGCCCAAAGACACCGCCGACACCGATGATAGGAAGCCCTCCTCCAGTCTGAGCGCGTACTTGTCGGATCATATCGGTGGACCGACGGAATAGGGGCAAGCCGCTCAGGCCACCGGCCTCGTCTATCGATGGCGCCCGCAGCCCGGCTCGTGAGGTGGTGGTGTTGGCTACGATGACCCCATCCATTCCGGTTCCCTGAATGACCTCAATCGCCTGCTCGAGTTCGGTATCGTCGAGATCGGGAGCCAACTTCACCAGCACCGGCCGGCTCTTCCCAGACTCGGCGATGAGCCGTGCGCGCGTGTCAGCCAGATCGCTCAGAAGGTCTTCGAGATATCGGCGTCCCTGCAGCTGTCGAAGGCCAATCGTATTGGGAGAGGAGACGTTTATTGCCAGGTAGTCGGCGCCCTCATAGACGAGCTCCATCAAGCGTGTGTAATCTCGACTGGCCTCTTCGATAGGCGTGTCGGCCGATTTGCCGATATTGATCCCTAATACAGTATTGGCTGGACGGCTCCTGAGCCTTTCGAGCAACCGCGAAACCCCCTGATTTGGAAAGCCCATCCGATTGATGAGTGCCTTATCTTCCACCAGCCGAAAAATGCGCGGTCGAGGATTCCCTTGCTGTGGCGCTAATGTCACCGTTCCAAGTTCGAGATGGCCGAACCCAAGGCAGGCCAGTCCGTGCATGGCCAGCCCGTCCTTGTCGTAGCCGGCGGCTAACCCCACTGGGTTCGCAAATTCCAATCCAAATGCCCGTACCCTGAGCCCTGGATCCTCAAATGAAAAGATCCGGCGCAGGCCGGACCTCAGCGCCGGGATGGCGCCTGCCAGTGCTAGCATTTGCAGCGTCAGGCGGTGGGCGCGTTCAGGTTCCAGCCGAAATAAGAGGGCGCGAATCGCGTCATAGCTTGCCATCTAACTCGCATTTCATCATGAGCAGCGCGCTTAATCAAGCTTTCGAAGGCAGTTCTTCCCTCTGCAGCCGAATTGCGGTCTGCTTGATCATCTAAGCGCCTACGCGTGTCGAAAGCGCGATCAGCCACTGTCCCAGCCAGTAGGTGGACAACACAAGAGCCCGAGCTGCCGGGAATGGCATTCGAAACCGATCGACGGCCAATATTGAGTCGGAGGCAAGGAAGAGCACCGCACCCGCTGCAGCGATCGCAAGACCGGTGCTCTCCGACGCCAGCGCAGCACCAATTGCCTGCGCAGTCATGACGGTGATGAGTACGACGTATGCAAGAATCGGGATTTGGAGCGACTTCCGCACCCCGGACCAGAGAAAGCGAGCCATGAGGGTCGCAAAGATGATCAGCGCAATGGCGGAGGGATTTATTAAGGCGATGCCGGCCGCCACAATAAAGGCTGCAAGGTAGAGCACGTGTGTGGCCGCAAAACTCGCGATCCCCAACACAAACCGCTCCTCGGGCAGCATCAGCAGGATATCGCCAAGGAGTGCAAACGCAAGGCCTCCCGCGATGAGCGGAATGTAGGCGCCCCCCGAATCAGGCATTAGGGTCAGGACGGGCACGAGAATAAGCGTGGTCGTCAGCGGCTTAGTAATGTAGAAGACGATCGGTTTGCGGACGAAGTAGCTGCTGAGGATGGCGGTCGTCGCGGAGGCGAAGGTCAGAACAGCGATCGCTGGGTAAACGACCTCAGTGAATTCCATGAGCTTCCCCCCGCAGTCCATTATGGCGCGTCAAAGCCAGGAGTGGGACAGTACGACGGCCGGATTCTCCTTCGATCTATTTATCGATGTATGGTGGATACCGGTATTGGCTAGCGCACGACCTCGAGCTCGCCAGATCCCGCACCGGAAGGCGCCGGAGTCGAGCTGGCCATCAGCGCTCCTCCGATGGTCTCCAGCGACCATCGCAATTCAGGATTGCGAGTATCACGCGCTAGCGAAGTGACCGCGTTGATCAGGCCGTAGCGAGATTCATCTGCGCCTTTTGCGAAGCGCCGGTGCGTCTCCTCGATAATCTCGCTCGCTTGATCGGCCGGCAGCATGGACAGATGCGGCATGAGCGTCAGGCGTGGATCAGGGAACAAGCCTCGGGCCCGCTTCATTTTCTCAGCATAGCCTTCGAAATCCTGCTCTTGAATGCACATGCGCACCGAATCTCGAAGGCCGATTTCCATCTCGATCGGGCTGACATGTTCGGTATTCGCAACGTGCTTTGTTGCCACTGCTTGGGCCACGATCGCTCCGTTGATACAAACGCGACGGAAGACGTACGGATGCACCCAAATGTCCTCCCAGGCCGCCTTCAGTGCAACACCTTTGTCGACTCGATCTCGGCGCGCCACCTTCTCATTCTTGGGCAGCACGGCTCGCGTGAACAGCAACGTACCATCATCGAAAGTGTCAGTGACCTTGCCACCGGCCGATTTGACCTCTTCTTCGAATACCGTTTGGATCTGTGCCGTGGTTAGCGATGCGTTCCAGCTCATCGGATTCGTCTCCTTCCCCAGCCTCAACTAACGAAGTTCGAAATGATCATACCAGCTTGCCGGAGGACGCGATTTAAGAGCCGGGTCCTTAGCAAATACGCTCAATCGGCAAACGCATCTGTTTCGCCTATTCGACTGGCGCGAGGGATGCTTACTCAGAAACATAGCGGGGGTAGGTTTCCTTGGCCGTCTCGGCCTTCTCAAGATCCAAATCCAGGGTGACGAAGGGTTCTTCGCTGCTGGTCAATCCAAGTACCTCCCCGTCCGGGTCGATGATCCAGCCGCTACCTCCCCATTGGACTCCGCTGCCTTCTCCGCTTCTGTTGGAGGATATGCAGAAGGCGCCAGCCATGACGGCCGCCGCCCGTCCGCCGGCGATCCATTTGTCCACGGTCGAGCTTTCTGTTGCGCGCGGACATGCGAGCAGGTGAATTCCTTGGCGTGCGTAATCTCGCGCGTGCTCAGTGAACCAAATCTCGGTGCAGATGGAAAATCCTACCTGGATGGCCTTCGTCTCTACTACGGTGAAATCCGCCTCTCCACGTTCGTACCAGGTGGCCTCCCAAAAGCGCTCCTCGTCCGGAAGATAGTACTTATCATGAACGCGCAGGTAGCCCGACGTTGAATCCCAGATGAATCCCTCGTTGCGCCGCTGGGCGACGGGGCGCGAGCCGAGCACATTGGCGGGAGCGAGATCGGTCAGGCGCGCCATCCAGCGCTCATGTTCCTCGAGCGAGGCCTCCCACTTTCCGACCTCGAAGGGTTTTGAGGCCGCGATCCAAGGGAAGAACGGCATCTCAGGCAGCAGCACCAATTCACTCTGCTCACGGGCCACGTGCTCAACCAGACGCGTCCACTCGGCCTCCTGCAGGGGGTCGCTCGTTTCACAAACTGTTACCTTGATCTTAGAGCTCCAATCCGAATCACCGCAACTACGGGCGCTAGCTCGCCAGAACTCTCTCGATGCGCTCCATTACTTCGTCGGTCAGCAGCGTGACGGCCTCCAGCGCAGCCACATTCTCCTTAATCTGATCCGAGGTGGATGCGCCGGTAATCACGGTGCTCACGTTCGGGTTTCTAAGACACCATGCAAGGGCTAGTTGAGCCATGCTGATCCCGAGTTCTTCGGCAACGGCCTCCAGCTCACGGACCTTGGCGATGCGCGCCTGGCCTTCTTCACTATTCAACGACCGGAGCAACCACTCATAGCCAGGGAGCTTCATGCGCGAACCTTCCGGGATGCCCTGGTTGTACTTGCCGGTCAACACGCCCGAAGCGAGCGGTGAAAAGGTCGTCATGCCGAGGCCCAGGCTGTCATAGAGGTCCGAGTACTCCACCTCGATACGCTCACGATGAAACAGGTTGTATTCTGTTTGTTCTGTTGTGGGTGCGATGAGTCTCCATTCCTTGGCCACTGCGTGTGCTTCTCTGAGTTCATCGGCTGGCCATTCCGATGTTCCCCAATAGTGGACTTTTCCCATTTGAATGAGATCGCTCATCGCCCACACCGTTTCCTTGATGGGAACCTCCGCATCGGGCCGATGGCAAAAATAGAGATCCAGGTAATCTACCTGCAATCGCTCCAGAGCCTGATCGCAGGCTTCCATCACATGTTTGCGGCTCAGCCCGAGCTGCGTCGGCTTGGGATCCGGTACGCTTCCAAACAGCACTTTGCTCGAGACCAGATAACTGTCGCGTGGCCAGGCAAGCTCCTCCAAGGCGCGGCCCATGATCCTCTCGGCTTCCCCATGGGCATACACCTCCGCGTTGTCGAAGAAGTTGACGCCGCTGTCATAAGCTGAACCCATGATCTCGACTGCCCGGCCCACATCCAGCTGATTCGAGAACGTTACCCATGCGCCAAACGATAAGGCGCTGACCTTCAGGCCTGAGTTTCCAAGACGACGATACTCCATCGAGTGTCTCTCCCCGGTGGCCGAAATCTTATCTCAAAGCTGCTAAGTTAACGGAGTGGGTGTGATCGTGATCGAGTTTGGGCGATAGGCCAGGGCCAAACGTCCTGCTCGGAGCTTCAGCTTCAGGTAGATTGGGCTTCCGGCAGCTGAGCAGGAGGCTCGCTGGCTTTCAACACCCAACGCGCGACCAATCCCCAGATCACCAGCAGCAGCCCGGTCTGAAATCCGCAGAAGCTGATGCTGATCAAGCCGAGCAAAAAGCTGAGGTAGACAGCAGGCACAAGCGCGTAGATGCCCACGGTCAGCACCGGCCCGTACTCGGATCGGATCTTGAAGGCGGAGAGCACTCCCCAGACCAGAACCGCCAGGAACGTCAGCCAGATGAATCGAACCAGGACGTTCCAGAGCCCGATCCCGATGAACGCGAGCACCGAAAAGATCGATGTGAACGAGCGCCAGAATTTTAGCGCCGTACCTCGATTGACCGCGATAGGGTTCCCGAATGCGTCGTTGAGGTCGCGAAGTTGTATGACCTGGTAATCCCCATTGGAATAGACGTGCAAGCTGTCTCGCGTGAGCAGAAAACCCTGCGAGTAGCGACCTGTATCGATGGATTGGTAGGCCCCGGTAGTGTCGAGAATGACGATCACTCCCTCTCCCTCGAGCAGGATAAACGGCTGGCGCGCTCGAACGGTTGCGAGGCCGTTCTCGATCACGATCTCTGGAAATTCCCCTCTTGCGAAGGCCTTCTCGATCTCATCGGTAACCGAGCCCAGATTACGGCTCAAATTGAAGGTGCTGATGATCGTCAGGAGCGTGCCGAAGGCGACAAAGAATAGAACCGCGTCAATGAGCGATTTCTGTGCGGCGGCACGGTAGAACGGCAAGCTGTAGAGCGGCTGGAAGAACCCACGACCCAACCAAGTTAAGTCATCGACGATCCCACCTTCGGCCAGGTCGACCTTTCCCTGGTCGGCGGTGTCTTGATCCACACTCTCAGGCCCTGTCATGGTTAGCCTCCCTTTTCGAGCTTTAGTATGCCAATCTTAGCAACCGTTCCCCTGCTACCGAAGATCACGCTATTGAGATCATATGGAGGGTATCTATCAAGTCAGAGCGTTGGAAATCCGATTGGACAGGGAGCAGTAGAGTCAACGCAGCAGAGCGGTGCTAACCAAGCCGCAGAACACAAGACCTGCGAGCACCGTCAATCCGATAAGGATCAGATCCGTTCGGCCTAATGAGGACAGGAATCCCGAAGCAGCCACTACTTGAGCGATTATCTCATTCTGCGCAGTCTGCTCGGAGGCGCTGTCAGCGCTGGGTAATGCCGTTTGGGAAGCTACTTTTGGAATCTTGGGTTTCTCCGCCGTCTTCGTGCTTGCTGCAGACCCTCCGGGCGCGGCCGCACGGTCGGCAGCACTCTGTTTGTCGGCGACATCTTCTTGAATAGTCCTTGGGCTCGGGGCTGCGCCTTCGAGGGCTTCGCCAGTATCCTCAAGCTGCGCAGGGCGAGCCGAGGCCTGACCCACAGCGCCAGGGCCAGCCAGCGATCCCACCGAGAGACTTGCGCCCTCTCGGTTCGAGAGTTTCTCGAGCGCAGTCGCGTTGCCTGGATCGAGGTTCAGCACCTTCTGCAGGCAAAACTCGACGCGATCCGGCTCCTCCACCACATCTGCCAGCGCCAGCCAGGCCTCCACATTGCCCGCATCACGTTGAATAAGCTTGCCGAGCAATGCGATGGCAGCCTGAGAGTTATCCTGCCGAGCAAACGCTTTGGCTTGCTCTATTTCTTTCTGAGCGACCGCCATTGCCAATTCGTCCCCTTTGACGCGTTTATGTAAAGTTACGCACAGGCAGCGCACCTGCTAGACTACATATAGCCGGATTTTGGCGTGAGCACAATAGAACTATGCGGTAGGGGGTTCGGCCCGGGTAGGTACTAGATACGCTGCAGGGGAGCCTAGAAGGCACAAGCAGGGGGTTGAGGAGGAGCCTTCTCTAGCTCTGGCGCAAAATCAGCCGCGGCCTCCCAGGCTTCGAAGCCGTCCGCAACGCTTCCCCGCATCGCCCTTCCTCCATAGCCCCCAGGGTACATGTGTGCACGGACGATCACCACGGCGTCAGGTCCAATCGGTACAGGACCTCCCGATCTCGTGAAGGGTTGTTCGTCGATATGGCTGTGTAGCAACGTGCGGCGGTAGAGTAATTCGCCCTCTTCCGATACGACCTCCCACCAATCGGCGTATTGGTCGCATCCGGTGTCCGGGCTGGCTACTTCGACCGAGAATTGGTAAGCGTTCGGCTCCCCGGCCACACGAACCGCCAGAACATCAGAAGGACCGCTCATTTGAGCTGCCTCCAAATCCTCATTCCCCGTGTAAGCAATGCGATATATGAAGCCTCCCGAATCGTCGCTCACATAGAGCGCCCCATCCGGGCCAACGGCGAGCCCCACCGGGCGGCCGGTCACCGTCTCCAGGTCACCTTCGAGCCAGCCGGTCGCGAAGTCGATGACCTCTGAGCCAGGCTCGGATCCCTCGAATGGCAGCCGAACCACCTTGTAACCGGTCGGGATGCTGCGATTCCAGGAACCGTGGTAGGCAATAAAAAGGTCGTCCCGATAAGGCTCGGGAAAGGCATCCCCTTCATAGAAGACCAGGCCGAGCGGCGCCGAGTGGGCCTGCATCTCAGCGATCGGCTTTTCAACGTTGTCGCAGGCTCCTTCGTAGCCGTATTCCGGGTCGAGAATTCGGCCGCTGATGCAGCCTGGCCAACCGTAATCGGCTCCCTCCCTGACGAGATAGATAGTCTCCGGGGGGAGATCATCCCCCATCAAGTCGCGGCCATTGTTGGTGGCCCAGAGTTCTCCAGTGTCAGGATGGAGCGTCAGCCCTACTGCGTTTCGCAGACCGGTCGCAAAAAGCTTTTCCCCCTCTGCGGCAGCATTGTCATAGACTAGAACGGCCGCTCGGCGAGCGTCCTGCTCTTCACATACGTTGCAGCTCGAACCGATAGATACAACCATGCGCCCATCGTTGAGAAACTCAACCGTGCGCGTAGTGTGTGTGCCGGAGGTCGGATAGTCATCGATCAGCGATGTCCGCTCATCTGCCTGGCCATCGCCGTCGTAATCTGCAAGTCGAATCACGCCGCTAGGCACCCCGACGTACCAGGCACCCTCATGAAAAACCAAGCTATGTGGCTTCGTTATATTGTCCGCGAATACCTGCTGCAAATCGGAGCGCCCGTCGCCGTCTGTGTCTTCCAGGACCACGATCCGATCCGCGCCGCGCTCCGCGACAAAAAGCTTCCCCTGCGGACCGAAACTTATGAAACGAGGGCTGTCGAGCCCAGCGGCAAAGATGCTTACCTCGAAACCCTCCGGTACGCTGACATCGGCCGCCGTACCTCTAGCCAGCAGCCCGACCAGGTTCACTTGG
>JBGMQN010000131.1:42301-69976 GCA_048054495.1 Anaerolineales bacterium | reverse complement strand
AACAACGCCCGGCACGCCGGGCATTGTTGTATGGCAGACCCCCTTATCGCGTGTCTAAACGGAACCGATAGATCACCACCTGCGGTCCCGAGCGGGAGTGCGGCCGAAGCCATAGCCGCCCTATTTCCAAACGACTTCGACGTCGTAATGCCCAATGCGCGCGTCCGACGTGAGGATCGGCAGGCTCTCGATCTGCGATTGAGCTACCAACATGCGGTCAAACGGATCTCGGTGGTGTGGAGGCAGGCTATTTACGTGAAGGGCGTGGCTGATCTGCATCGGCAGCGGTTCAATGGAGTTCGCCGCCATCTGCTCCGGCACTACGATGGTCGGATCGCCGCTGAGCTCTAGCCTTCCCAAAGCGGCCTTTATTGCAATCTCCCAAGCGCTAACTGCGCTGAGGTAAAGCGTGTTGCCTGCGTCCCTCATGAGATCGCGCGCTCTCTCAGAGAGCGCGCCATCATCCACGAGCCACCAGAGAAACACCTGGGTATCGACAATCAGGTTCACCCCTCAAATCCCTCAAGCATCTCTTCGGGCAGCGGGTCTTCAAAATCTGGCGCGATCACGATCTTGCCGCGCGCCGAACCCGGTACTCGCTCAGCCAGGCTCGCCTCGAAGGGCACCAACCGCGCGATAGGCTTACCGGCTTTGGCGATAACGATCTCCTCGCCTCCCATGACCCGAACCAGGAGTCTCGAAAGGTGCGTCTTGGCCTCGTGGATGTTCACTGTGATCTGCATTCTCGCCTCTACCTGAACACTAAACTAAGTCTTTGACTTAGTCAACCCAGACAGTCGTGTCGAGTTTTGGGTTCTGGCGATCCCAGGGCCTCTGCTTGCTCACGCATGGAATTGGGATTTGGCTGACATGTCGATCACGAACGGGAACATAGGATCCGAATGTTCGATTAGGTCGTCGTTATGGGCCTCGGGAAAATACGCTAAATAAACGATCGTCCCCACAATGATGTAACGCTGCATCGCTACCCTGTGGTCAGTCAGCAGATACAGACCGGAGGAAGCGATGAAGATCAGTCTTGGAATGGTCGAATGGGAAGAGGGTCGGCGATCTTCTCCCGGCACGTTAGGGAAGAAACTGGCAGTTGCCCTGAGCGTAGCATTGCTCGCAGCATTGGCCCTGGGGAATTGGCTCGCCTCCCCCGATCTTTCGATCAGGGGACAGAGTTCCTCTGCAATCGCCGAGGTTGCATATGCTACGGATCAGGAACACGTACAAGCAGAGAGTCCCGCGCCGGCAGGAACACAGGTCTTCACCAAGTAGATTCCGTGCTTCCTTCCCGCCCGCAGCAGTTACATCCGCAGTGAAGGCTTGAGCTGCGCGAATCAATGAGGGCCGTCTCAAAAGCAGCACGAGACGGCCCTTATTCTTTAATTTGTGGCCATGAATGGATGGGGACAAAAGGGGAGGCGGCGTGGGCTCGTTGCCGGCGGGGCTGCCTCAATGAGGCACCCCCATTCCCTTCCGGGCAGGTGCTCCCTCAGGATGGGTCGATGACCGTCACCTTGGTTCCGAGAATCTCGAGGTAAATTACGACCCCGTTGTTTGTCTCATCAGATTCCCGGATCAGATTGTAAGGATCGGCAGTGGACATCAGAGCATAGGTGCCATCTTCCAGCCCGGTGATATCAATGGACTGGCCAGGCAGATAGTACTGATAGACGTCCGTCCATCCTACCGAAAGGCCCTGGCGGACACGCGAGCAGCTCGTGAAGACTGCTCGGTCAATTCTTACTGCTTCTGAGCTCGTGCGGATGTCTCTCAAGCAGTAGCCGACCTTGCCACTCGAGGCTACTACTTGATCCAGGGTCATATTGGGCTGCAGCGACCAGAGATCGTAAACCGAGAAACCATCAAGGTGCCAATGATTGTGCCCAGCGTGAAAAACGAACTCACCTATCGACTCCTCAACGTACTCACCATCGTCTCTCGAGATACGCTGAACCACATTCTGTGTCTCCGATCCGGGCTCTACCGTGCCCATCAATACCAGGGGACCGTAACCGGCGTTCCAAACCGAATTGGTCAGCCTTAGCAGTGTGATTTCCTCTCTTGAGGAATAGGCGATTCGGAGCTCGGAGGGAGCGAGCGTCTGAAGGTCGGGCAATAGCAACGTGGGACTGTCTTGTTCGGCACCAAACATAGCATTGAATAGCGCGGGTTCGGGCTCCTGGCCTTCCAGGTAGATCTCCGTGAACGTCACACTTCGATTAGGTGTGGGACCGCTCGGCCTGGGAGGCGTGCCATCTGAGGCATTCAAGGGGAGCACCATCGTTCCCGTTCCAACCAGGAGCTGGCCCAATACAGCGGGTTCCTGGCCCCGATACTGGTAGGGCAGCAGGAAGGTTGGCTCCAGGGATCGTGCGATTCCCGCCGCCTGCTCCGGAGAGAGCGAAGATATATCGTCCAGCGTAAGCAGCGCCACATCCACCTTGCCAATATCGGCAATATTAGGAATGAAATGGGCTTCGCCGGCCACGAAGAGCCGAAAGTCCCCAAAGCTCGCCAGGTAACTGTTTCCGACGTACAGACGCGGGCCATCCGGCAGCAGTTCGGCCCGGTAGGCCGGCACCGCCTGCACTCCAATTCCGTCAACCGTGATAGGGGAATCAGATCTCAAGGGCACAAACGAGAGCAATCCCTCTAAGAGGCGAGCAGACTCCGGATCCACGATCAGCTGGGTCGAGTCTTTCGAGATCTGGCGGATGGCACGCACATCGAGATGCTCGGGAAGCGGATCCGTTATCCAGATTTGATCCGCCTTGGGTAGCGACGAGTAGTCCGCCGCTTCAGACCAGGGATTGACGTACACTACTGCCTCACCCAACTTCAGGATCAACGAGCCAAAACCCGCCTGTCGCAGCTTGACCGTCTCATCTGCAGTATCGAAAACCATGGTCCGCCCCCCCAGCTCACCCTGCCAGTTCAGGCGGGCCAGCAGACCCGGTGAATTGGCGGTCTGCACAGGGGCCAGCGTGGGTTGGAGCTCGAGTGCTGGCAGCGGAGACGGGGGAGACGTCTCGGGCGCCGAGAGCTGGATAGATTGTGGGGGAGCAGGCTCGTCCGGGCTGACCACAGTACAGCTCCCGAGCAACAATGCAAGAGTAGGGAGCAATCGAGCGATGTGGATCCGGGTCATATCCCTGAGCATGACTGATTACATCACCCCCCGCGCCTCCTGTGAATAGCACGGGTGTTTCAAGTAGTCCGTCTGGCGAGAGTGAAGGCTGACCGCAAGTTCTATTTTGGGTTGGGCGGATTGGCTAGTAGCGGGAGACTAACAAAAACGCGTTTATTGGCCTGGATCGATAACTACAGTGGGTTCATGCATGTCCATGGTCGGTCAGTGGTCTGTCACGAGGAAGTAAAATCAGACTCGAACAACAGGGAGGAATTATGGGGCAGATCGAGTGGGAGGACTTCGAACGGGTGGACATGCGGGTCGGCCGGGTGCTTCAAGTCGAAGACTTTGAAGAGGCCCGCAACCCGTCTTATCTCTTGCGGATCGACTTTGGTCCGGAAATCGGGGCCAAACAATCGGCAGCCGCAATTCGGAACCTCTACCGCAAAGAAGAGCTAAGCGATCGGCTGGTCGTGGCCGTGATGAACTTCCCGCCCAAGCAGATCGCGAATCACATCTCAGAGGTTCTCGTGCTGGCCGGCGTCAACCCGGACGGCTCCATGCGTCTGCTACAGCCGGATGCCGAGGTTGAGCTCGGGGCGCGCGTCCGGTGACTCGGTTTGCTACCGTACATGCCCGAAGGGATAGTTCATCCTATGCATAAGGTGAAGAACCTCGCTGGCTGTGTGGTCCCCATCCCATGAAGATCGATGCGCAGATCGCTCCCTCCTCCTTATCCAGCATTCCGGAAGTCGCCAGCGGCGCGGAACAGCTGGGCTTTGATGCCATCTGGTCCTCGGAGACCCAGCATGATCCTTTCCTTCCCCTGGCTCTCGTGTCCGAGCATACTGAGCGGATGAGATTTGGCACTTCGGTAGCGATCGGCTTCGCGCGCAGTCCGGCCACGCTCGCCTACACGGCCTGGGACCTGGCAGAGGCTTCCAAGGGCAGGTTCATTCTGGGCCTGGGTACGCAGGTCAAGCCGCACATCGAGCGGCGCTTCGGAATGCCCTGGCCAGATTCTCCCGTGGGAAAGCTGCGGGAACTCATTGAAGCCGTGCGCGCTTTCTGGCAAGCCTGGCAGACCGGCGAGAGATTGAACTATCGCAGCGAACACTACAAGCTGACCCTTATGTCGCCGTTCTTCAATCCGGGTCCGATCGACCACCCCGACATTCCGATCTACATCGCCGGAGTGAACACCGGCCTGTCCCGACTGGCGGGTGAGGTGGCAGATGGATTCCACGCTCACGTCTACCACTCCACTCGTTATCTCAGGGAGGTCGTACGTCCCGCGATCAACGAGGGTGCGATGAGAGCAAACCGGTCGCCGAATGATATCCTTCTGTCGACAGCCGCCTTTGCGGTCACCCGGCCGGAGGAGGCTGAATTCGTGCGTTCCCAGATTGCCTTTTACGCCTCCACACCCACTTACCACCCGGTCATGGAACTGCACGGCTGGGGGGAGACCGCGGAGCGGCTCCAAGGTCTGGCACGCAAGGGCGCATGGGAAGAGATGGCTCAGCAGATCGATGACGAGATGCTCAACACATTCGCGGTCGTATGCGAACCGGCGGCATTGTCGAAGATGCTGATCGAGCGATATGAGGGTTTGGTTGACCGACTTGCGCTCTACATACCGTACGTTCCGGGCCAGCGAGATGAGGAGTGGAACGGGCTGTTGGAGGGTGTTCGAGCACAACGCGGATCCGCTTGATACAATTCGGGATGTTGAGTTAGCGAAATCGGATCGCGTAGAGGGCGTGGGGTAATACTATGACAGCGGCACCACTTACGAAGAAACAAGCATTGGCGGCTCGCGCATGGATGACGATCGTGTTGATCGGACTGTTCATCTTCATGATCGGAATCTATCCGAACCTGATCGGCATGGACCGTAGTCCCGTGGTGGGATTTGTCCAGATCGGAGTTTGGCTGCTGGGCCTGGGCATCCTGCTCCTAGGATCCACGATGACCGTTCGTGTCATCCGCAACGGCCACCCAAACTCGCTGAGGTCGGAAGTCGGGTTACGGTTGATCGCAACCGGCTATGTGTTTGCTGTGGCCGCCTCTTTTGCCGACTTTCTGGGAATCGGCTCACATGCCCTTCCGGGTATATCTTATGGCCCGCTACAGGTGACCGGCCTGGCGCTCGGCGTGCTGGTCAGCTTATTTGGCGTGATTCTCTATTGGCCCAGGAAGGGACGCACGGCCTCCGGCGAGGGGCAGGCCTCCCCACATCCGGCCACCACGTAATCAACAAAACTCACTTCCCAAGGTCCTGGTAAGCCCTTCATTGGCCAACAGCGCCCAACCTTAATTGAGATCCCGGGTGCACACAAGAAGAGAAAGCGGGGCTGCCGCTTTCGACAACCCCGTTTACTCGCTGTTTGGACAGACAGAATCTATTGCTAGTCGGCCATCTTCTCGCTTGAGTGCCCGGGGAAGACCTTCTCGCCCGGCTTGATGGCTGCATAGGCGTAGTTCACGGCCACTGTCACCTGACCAAAGCCCACGACGATGAGGTTGAGCGGTTCCAGATCCTCCTGAAGCGCCAAATCCCCAGCCGCATACACGTTAGGCAGATTGGTCTCCATCTTGTTGTTCACCCGAACATAGCGACGCCCGATCGTTTCCAAGCCCCACTCGCGAATCGGGCCCAGATCGGCTTTGAAACCCAGCGCCAGGATGGTGGCGTCCACGTCGATGGTGGTTTCCTCATCGGTCCGATTGTCAAAGATCACCGCTCGCTCAACATGGCCGTCGCCCTGGATCTCGCGCAGCTCGTAATAAATCTTGACATCGACCCCGGATTCATTCAGCCTGTTCACCGACGTATCGTGGGCGCGAAATCCGGGCCGCCGGTGAATCAGCGTGACGTGCTCGGCGATGGGCTCGGCCGCCAGCGCCCAATCGACGGCGCTGTCGCCACCGCCCACGATCAGGACCCGCTTGTCGGCAAACTCCCCGATATCCGCCACGAAGTATTCGAGGCCCTTTCCTTCGAATAGATCCACGCTCTCATTCGGGAGCTTTATGGGTCGGAAGGCTCCAATTCCCGCCGCGACGATAATCACTCTCGAGTAGTGGTCTCCCTTTGTTGTCCCGATGACCCAGCATTCCTGGTCCGGTTCGCCTCCCGGCAGCGGCACACGGCGCAGTGTCTCGGCCCGTTCGCCAAGGGCGAACTTAGTGTCCCATTGACTGGCTTGCTCGACCAAGTTCTCCACCAACTCCTTCCCGACGATGGCAGGAAACCCCGGTGCGTCGAAGATCTTCTTCTCGGGATATAAGGCCGTGATCTGACCCCCGGCCTGCGGGAGTGCGTCGATAAGTTTGCAGCTCATCTCACGCATGCCAGCATAGAATGCGCCAAACATACCCGTCGGCCCGGCGCCAACGATGGTGATATCGAAAACCTTGGGTTCTGTCCTCTTTCCCATTAGATCCAATCAACTCCCATTCGGATGCGTCAGGGAACCCGCGTGCGGTTCCCCGGGCCACGATTCTAGCAAACCGCCGGGGCTGATGAGAATAGCCCCTTGGACAGTTTGTGGCCTGAAGGATGTCACATATCCTGCGAACTTACACCAGAGCATGGACAAGATCCCTTCTCACCCGCGCCCTGGGGCATACATGTGAGGGCTACAGTTCCACGCGGCGCGGATCGGTGCGATGATGTTCGGCCTCAATGATGGCTAGGATCGTATCCACCGCCTTGTCGACCTGCGAATCCGCATTCAGGACGGCATAGTCGAAGATTTCCAAGTATCCGAGCTCCTCTTTAGCCGTCTCCAGTCTGAGCTGCAGATCCGCTTCCGACTCGGTCCGGCGCTTCCGGAGACGGCGAGCAAGCTCCTCTTCGTCGCTGGCGGTCAAAAAGATCAACAGGGCCTCGGGTGCCAGGGTCCGGATCGTCTTGGCTCCCTGCACGTCCACGCGCATCACAACGTCCTGTGCGCTTTCCATGGCTTCTCGAATCTGCTGCCTGGGGACGCCCTTGTAGTCGTTGTATACGAGGGCGTGCTCAATCAGTTCGCCCTTTTCGATCATGTCAAGGAATTGCTCTTCCTCGACAAAGAAGTAGTCTTCGCCTTCAACTTCGCCGGGTCGGCGGGGGCGGGTGGTCGCCGTGACCACAAAATGGAACGGCAGCCCCCGCTGCTTCATATGATCCAGGACGGTGTCCTTGCCGACTCCGGAGGGGCCGGAAATCACGACAAGGAGTGGCTCGGTGGGATGCTCAATCACGGTTGCGGGCGCTGAGTATAATCCCATTCGCTGGAGGCCGCGATGCCGAGCTACGATTACCGCTGCGCTAACTGCAACAAGCGATCTGTGATCTATCAAACCTACGAAGAGTATGGCGAAACGCCTGTCGAGTGCCCGCACTGCGGGGGCAAAGACCTGCACCGAATCATCGGTCGAATCCGCATTGCCAAATCGGAAGATTCACGGCTTGAGGATCTCTCTGACCCGAGCAGCTGGGGAGACTTCGATGAGAATGACCCCAAGTCCATGGCCAAGATGATGCGCAAGATGGGCAACGAGCTCGGTGAGGATATGCCGGCCGAATTTGATGAGGTGGTCGATCGCCTGGAGGCTGGTGACGATCCAGAGCAAATAGAGAAGGATATGCCTGATCTCGGGGGCGGGGACGACTTCGGCTTCTAGCAACCAAGGGATCTGCTGCAGACCCCCCGTTTTCCTACTATCTGGCGCCCAGGTACGAGAGCGCCCGGTACGCCACACTTATATTCGCCCCTCAACAACTTCCCGTATCTGTTCCTGAATCTGATGCTCAGTCTGGGCCGCGTCGATCCGGGCCCAACGGTCCGGGTCGGCGTCTGCCAGGCGCAGGTAGCCTTGCCGGACGCGTTCGTGGAACGCCAGATCGTAGTCGTCGAGGCGGTTCCAGCGGCCGTCCTGTTTGCGGCGCTCCAGCCCAAGCTCGCTGGTGAGGTCGAGAAGTAAAGTAAGGTCCGGGATCAACCCACCCGTGGCGAAGCCGGTAACGGTGCGAAGCAGCTCCAGATCCAACTGGTGACCGTAGCCCTGGTAGGCCAAAGAGGAGTGGAAGAAACGGTCGCACACAACCACCCCCCCACGCTCGAGATGAGGCTGAATGAGTTCCCGTACTAGCTGCGCCCGCGAGGCGGAAAATAACAGGAACTCGGCCTCCGGGCTCATGCTCTTGTTCTCAAGCGACATGATCACCTGGCGGATCTGGTCGCCGATTTCTGTGCCGCCGGGCTCTCGAGTGAATAAGATGTCGTGCCCCTGGCTTTTTAGATGATCGCCCAATCGCAGAGCTTGAGTGGACTTGCCGCCCCCCTCGGGGCCTTCAAGGGTTACGAAGAAACTCAATCGCGAAAGATCCTTACTCGCCGCCGAGGATCCTTGCCGTAGGAATGGGAGACCAGATCGGCCTGGCGAGCCATCTCGTGCTGTTGTCGGCGCACGTAGGACGAAGCCGGCCTGAGGTCGACCGAGCGGGCACCGTTCAGCACCTTTTCAATGGCCTCCTGCGCGTCATGCGCGCCCTGCGTCAGCGTAAGATCGCCCGCCGGCTCTCGATCCAGGGCAAAGAGGTCAACCAGAAAGCTCTCCATCTGGCCCACCGTATTTGCCCGCAACACGTAGATCGGCATTCGCCGGTTTTCCGCATCGGCGATCAGCTTGCGATGCCTGCGATAGTAGGAGCGGAGGGTGACCATCGCATCCGCCTGACCGATGTCATCCGCAATCAACACCGGCACGCGGATGCGCTTGGCGGCCTGCCGCAGCCGGTTGCGGGCTACTCCGTAGGGGTAGATGCGGATGGTCTCCAGCGGCTCTCCGGGAAGCTTGGGGGAGGCAGGGCGGGCAAGATCCTCGGGAGGCTGAGCGCTTGGAAGTGCGGACTGTCTTCGGTATCCAGCGGGGCCTCGGCGGGTGGAGCTCGCGCCTGTGTTAAGTTTGTTGATCTGGATCTCACCCGCTTCGTCGCGGAAGCGTTCTTCCATGGCGGGTGGGACGTTGCGCAGTAGCGCATCTACCGCAGCGGATACGTCGTGGTGCACGGCAAGTTTCTCGCGATCTTGGATCTCAATAAGTACATCGAAGGTGGGCGCCGCGCGGCGTTCGAGCACCGTCTTCTGAGTGCCGCGACGGCGGGCTTCCTCGTCAGACAGAGTTACCGATTCGATGCCGCCCACCAGGTCAGATAGCGTGGGATTTAGGAGTAGATTTTCGAGGGTGTTGCCGTGGGCGGTGCCGACGAGCTGCACTCCGCGTTCGGCGATGGTCCGCGCAGCCACCGCTTCTAACTCCCGCCCGATCTCGTCAATCACGATCACTTCAGGGTTGTGGTTTTCAACGGCCTCGATCATGACCTCGTGCTGCAAGCTTGGTTTGCGAACCTGCATCCGACGCGCGCGTCCGATAGCCGGATGAGGAACATCACCGTCGCCGGCGATCTCGTTCGAGGTGTCAACGATGACCACGCGTTTCTCATCGGCCAGGACACGGGCTGCCTCGCGCAGCATCGTGGTCTTGCCGACTCCCGGCCGGCCAAGCAACAGCAGACTTTCGCCGCTGTTGATTAAGTCTTGAATGATATCGATCGTGCCGTAGACTGCCCGACCCACCCGGCACGTCAGACCGACGATGCGAGCGTGCCGGTTGCGGATGGCTGATATACGATGTAGGGTACGCTCGATTCCCGCACGGTTGTCGGCGTCGAAATCGCCGATGCGCTCAATGACATAGTCGATATCTTCCCAGGCGACCTCCTTGTCGCTCAGGGTCAGCTCAACGTCGACGTAGCGGGCTGTCGGAACTCGCCCGATATCCAGGATGACCTCGAGCAGATCGTCGGGCCGATTAATTTCAGTTAATTTGTCGGTGATGTATGGAGGCAGGACACCTCGCAGGGTGTCCAGGTCGTCGGTGATGCGTCTTCCTGTCATTTGGAAGCACCGGCCGGATCCTCGATCCGAGCAATCGGTGCAGTTGGCTCCGGGTAAGTTCCTTCGACTGCTGGCAGCGGGCTCGCGGCCTGTCTGCGAACTCCGATCGCTAAACGCTTGACCATGACCGCCTGGTCGACGGCAGGCTCAAACCGCATACGCTCCAGTGGTCGGCTCATCCAGCTCTGATAGGAGCGGACGCAGACATAGACCGGGCGATCTCTCGGCACCTCTCGGAGATAGTCACCGAGTAATCCTTGAAAATTCTCGACCGCGGGGTGGAAATAGGGCTGGACCCACGTACCGAGTGAGCCGCGCTCGACGTCGAGGTAGCCCAGCAATTCCCCCTCACGCCAATAAACGAGATTACGGCCGGGACGGGTAGGCGGGGGTTCGACCTGTCGTACCAATCCGGGGACGATATTGTGATAGAGGCTTTGAGCGGCGGTGGCGTCTTTCGAGTTCTCTACACGCCAAACTTCGCCGTCAGAGTGCTCGAAATCCCCCTTGGCCGCATCCAGTCGCCAGATCCTTTGCCGGGCATAAATCGCAAATCCAGCAGAGCGAAGCCGTTCAAAGGCCTCTCTACGCTCATCCACTTCAGCGACCAGGTTAGGCGCTCCGTGCTCACCTACCGCGGCAGCCAGCGACTCCAGGAGTTTAAGACCCGTATCATGATCCAGGGCTTCTTCAGGACCAAAGAAAGAAAGTCGCGCGTTGGGAGCGTCCGACCGGTAGATGCATTGCCCCACGGCTTCAATGTCGCCGTTGCGTGACACGAGCGTAACCGCGGATTTCCCTGGGATAAAGGGGCCCAGCAGGGCATTCTGCATGGCGTGAGCGCCGCGTGTAAAGGCCAGTTGAGAGTCTGGACACAGCCCGCGGTCTCGTACACGATGCAGCAGTGGGAGGTCCCGCCAATCTAATTCTCGAATCATTCCTGTGCCATCTGGATGAAATATCGGTGAAAGCGTGGGTCTTCGGTGAGCTCGGGGTGAAAGCAGGTAGCAAGAAACCTACCCTGACGAGCAGCTACGATCCCGTCATCGGTAGATTCCTGATTCGTGGGCAGGCGGCAAATCACTTCGACATTCTCGCCGACTCGAGATATCAGTGGAGCGCGAATAAATACCGCGCGAAAGGGCTTCTCGGGCATCTCAAGCTCCGATACTTGCAGCTCAGTTTCAAAGCTGTGAACTTGTCGTCCGAATGCATTGCGCTGAACCGTGATATCCATCAACCCTAAGAGGGGCTGCTCTCTTTGCGCACCTTGAGAAAGGAGGATCGCCCCCGCGCAAGTTCCCCATATAGGACGTCGGGTTCCAAACTCACGAAGCGGTCCCATGAGCTCAAATGCATCCGCAAGCTTACCGATCGTAGTTGACTCGCCGCCAGGAATAATCAGCGAGTCACAGTCCTGCAACTGTTTCGGGACCCGGACCTCGATGGTCTCTAATCCCAGACTGGCGAGTATTTCGGCGTGCTCACGGAAGTCGCCTTGCAGCGCCAGGACGCCTACTTTCACCACACTCTCATCGTCACCACGTTTTGAGGTGCCGGTCTGTATTCCTCAGGTGAACCACAATTGCTTGGAAATGGCCTGTGGCAAAACGAGAATCGAAAGTCAAGCATGCTATTTCCCCAAGCCTATCGTCATAATTAACATCAGATCCTACCAGCCTCGGACTGCTAGGCGGTCCTCTTCCGCAAGGGTGCTTACTCCAATTCCAACCATTGGATCTCCCAATCCTTTGCTGATTTCGGCTAACATCTCAGGATCGTTGTAGTGGGTGACGGCTTCCACGATTGCCTTCCCGCGTAACGGGGGATCCCCCGACTTGAATATGCCCGACCCAACAAACACGCCGTCGACTCCTAATTGCATCATCAAGGCAGCATCGGCAGGAGTCGCAAGGCCACCAGCGGCGAAGTTAACGACCGGAAGCTCTCCTAATTCCTTAGTCTCTCGCACCAGATCAACGGGCGCGCCAATGCGTTTGGCATAGGACATTAGCTCTTCATCCGGCATATCCCTTAGTCGTCTGATCTCTCCCAGAACCGAGCGGGCGTGTCGAACAGCCTCGATTACATCTCCGGTACCAGCTTCGCCCTTTGTACGGATCATTGCGGCACCCTCGCCAATGCGTCGCAATGCTTCCCCCAAGTCTCTGCATCCACACACAAACGGCACCTTAAAAGCATGTTTGTCGATATGATGTGCATCGTCGGCAGGGCTAAGAACTTCCGATTCGTCGATATAATCCACGCCAAGCGACTCAAGTATTTGAGCTTCGACGAAATGTCCAATGCGGCACTTGGCCATAACTGGAATAGTGACGGCGCTCATGATCTCTAGGATCAGAGCGGGGTCGCTCATTCTGGCTACGCCACCGTCCTTCCGAATGTCTGCCGGCACGCGCTCCAAGGCCATAACCGCTGCAGCGCCTGCCCCTTCAGCGATCATCGCGTGTTCGGGGGTCACGACGTCCATGATCACACCGCCCTTAAGCATCTGGGCCAGGCCCTTCTTTACGGTGAATGTTCCAGCCTGCTTATCCACAGCGGCCTCCACGAGGATAGTATTAAGGAATTCGATTCTATCACGCTGATATTCCTTGGTGATGCTGATGGAGATCGATCAACACAAGGCGCATCCGATCGGGGGAGATAGCGGTCCGCCGATGTCTGCCGATACATGCAATTGTTCGGACTCGCTCCCGTTTGGATCCTGGCGCCCCCATGGGTAAACCGTTGTCTCTGGGCAAGTTGCCATCCGATATGCTGGCCGAGCTCCTGAGCAAGGTATCCGGCGCCGATCCGCGGATCATCGTAGGCCCTGGAGTGGGTCTGGACGCGGCGGTGCTGGATCTAGGTGGCCGCTATCTGGTGGCAAAGACCGACCCGATCACTTTTGCCACGGATCAGGTGGGCTGGTATGCGGTCCACGTCAACGCTAATGACGTTGCCTGCATGGGAGGGACCCCCCGCTGGTTCCTGGCGACGCTGCTGATGCCAGAGGGCCAGGCAGACGAGCAGCTCGCCACAACGGTGTTTGAGCAGATCAAGGAGGCTTGTGGTGCGCTGGATGTGAGCCTGGTCGGCGGGCACACGGAGATCACGTTCGGCATCGATCGGCCGATCGTCATGGGTTGCATGCTCGGGGAGCTCGAACCGGATCGGCTGGTCACTCCAGCTGGGATCAAGGTTGGGGACGTCGTCATTCTTGCCAGAGGCATCCCGATCGAGGCCACCGCAATCATCGCGCTTGAGAAAGCCGACGAGCTCGAAGGGCATTTTGAGGCGGAGTTCTTGTCTAGGTGTGCCAATTTCCTGATCGAGCCCGGAATCAGCGTGGTGGGGGCCGCGAAGGTTGCGCAGGCCTCAGGCGAGGTGCATGCGATGCACGATCCCACAGAAGGGGGGCTAGCGACGGGCCTATGGGAGCTGGCGCAAGCCTCTCGAACCGCGCTACTAGTTCAGGAATCGGCTATCCACATAGTGCCTGAGGGCCGGATTCTCTGCGAGCACTACGGCTTGGAGCCGCTGTCGAGTCTCGCTTCTGGCGCACTGCTGTTGGTCGCCGCACCGGAAAGCGCACACCAAATTGTGACCGCTATGCGCGAGAGCGGGATCGCTGCAGCCGCGATTGGGGAAGTCGACAGACGCGGCGAGCCGAGCGTCACGCTCGTCAATGATTCAGGGAGCCAGCCCATGGCCTTACCCGAGCGGGATGAAATCACGAAGCTTTTTGAGACCCGCGAGGCACCTATACAATAAAAACAATAGTACAATAAGACAATGCTACAATGCGACAATGTGAACCGCAGGCTGCCGATCCCCGGATCAGTCAGGCAGCCGCGAGGATTGATGGGTGGTTGAGCTAAACTTCCGAAGTGGCGAGCCGATCTACATGCAGATCGTGGCTCAGCTCGAGCAGCGCATTGCCGCCGGAGAACGCAAGCCAGGGGATCAATTGCCGACAGTGCGCGAGCTGGCGGACGAACTGGACGTGAACTTCAACACGGTGGCACGTGCCTATCGGATACTTGACGAGGCGGGCACAATTTCTACGCAGCAGGGTCGCGGCACCTTCGTGATCAATCCCGGCGAAGCGGGCCAGACGACGCTGGAGGGGATCACACGCAGGTTTGCTGGGCAGGCCCATCGTCTGGGCTTTGAGCCGGAAGAGGTCGCTAAAACCGTAGGTTTTGTTTTGGGTCAATGGGAACAGTCGGGCAAGCCGCCCGACGAGTGATCAATGTTCCACGTGAAACCTTCACACGAAGAGCGCAGGTTCAGGAAGAGTCAGGCTCGTGCAAAAGCGATTTAAAACTAAAAGACGGCGATTCGGAATGCGCTGGAGTTATTCGTTCCTTCGCGTGGGGCTCGGCCCCTGCATGTTGCTTCCCATCAAGCTGGTCTGAACCCGGAGAGGGTCAATGGATATCGCGTTTCGGTTGCTAAATGGATTGCTCATGATCGCCATGCCGATCGTGCTGGGGATCTATTTGGCGCGGCGTACTGGCCAGCGATGGAGACTTTTCCTCGCCGGTGCGGTGCTCTTTATCGGGTCTCAAGTGCTGCATATTCCGTTCAATCTTGTCGTGCTCAATCCCATCTTGGCCCAGCTGGGATTCGGCGAGGGCATTCTTGGTGCGAGGCTCTTGATCGGAGCGCTGCTTGTAGGCCTATCGGCCGGACTGTTTGAGGAGCTCACCCGCTGGCTGGGTCTCCGCTATTGGCTAAAAGACGACCGATCATGGAGTTCGGCGCTCATGTACGGGGCTGGATGGGGCGGCGCCGAAGCGATCCTCCTGGGCCTAGCCGTGCTGTGGTTTTTCGTACAGGCGCTCCTGTTTCAACAAGGGCGCCTGCAAAGCGTCATCCCGCCTGAGCAACTGGAGCTCGTTGAAGCACAGTTTGCAGCCTATTGGGAAACTCCGTTGTTTCTGAACCTGCTTGGAGCGGTCGAAAGGGCGTTTGCGCTGGCCGTGCAGGTCTCGCTCAGTGTGATGGTGATGCGTGCCGTAGCACGGCACAAACTTCTGTGGCTTCTTGCCGCTATCGCCTGGCATACCCTTGTGAACGCTGTGGCGGTGGTGGCTGTGACTCAAGTGGGCGCAGTGGCTGCAGAAGCAATCATTGGGGTCATGGCGGCCATCAGCCTTGTGGTGATATTTGGGTTGAAGGAGGAAGAGCCGCCCCAAGAGCAGAAGCCGGGGGCATCACGCGCCGAATTCAAACCGGTACCTGTGAAGGTAACAGAAGAGAAATTAGAGGATTCTCGATATTCCACCTGAATCAAGGGAGTTCGGGCACAAGCAAATGATCAGTATCGAAGGCTTGACGAAGCAGTTTGACGAGACCACGGCGGTGGAAAACCTGGAGCTTGAGATTCGCTCGGGGGAGGTCTTCGGCTTCCTGGGCCCGAATGGAGCTGGAAAGACCACGACGCTGCGCATGCTAAGCGCGCTGATCAACCCCACTTCTGGAACGGCGCAGGTGGCCGGCTATCGACTCGGGGAGGACGACCAGGCGCTCCGCCGCAACGTCGGCATTCTGACGGAGGCCCCGGGACTCTACGATCGTCTGAGCGCGGAACGCAATCTAAGTTTCTTTGCCCACCTGTACGGAGTAGGTGATGTCGATGGGCGGGTCGAGCGCTACCTGAAGCTTCTTGGGCTGTGGGAACGGCGCTCGGAGCCGGTTGCCACTTTCTCGCGCGGAATGCGACAGAAGCTGGCGATCGCCAGGGCGATGCTGCATGAACCTCCCGTTTTGTTCCTGGATGAACCCACCACGGGGCTGGACCCAGAGGCATCCCACCTGGTTCGAGAATTTATTGAGGGATTGAGGGGTGAGGGGCGCACGATCATCCTGAATACTCACAATTTGGACGAGGCGGATCGGCTCTGTGACCGAATCGGCGTGCTTAACACCCGATTGCTGGCTCTAGACACGCCGGCCGCCCTGCGGCGGGAGGTCTTTGGCAGCAAAGTTGTATTCCACCTGGCAGATCTTCGTCCGGAGTTTGAAGCGACAGTTGCCAACTTCCCCTTTGTGGATGCGGTCGAGTCCATGGATGCCAAGCTAGTTGTGACGCTGGACGACCCGGAGACGCACAACCCGGCGCTCGTTGCGGCCCTGGTAAACGCGGGCGCGCAGGTGCAGTTCGTGGGGGAGATCCGACAATCCTTGGAGGAGGTCTACCTGCACCTGGTGGGCAACGGGGGCACGGAACTTGAACGAGGAGATGAGACGTGAATAGGGTCTATCGGATCGTTCGCAAGGAATGGGCGGAGATATTCAAGAACCGCTTTGTGCTCTTCACCGTCGCCTTTCTGCCGCTGCTGGCTGCTTTGCTTCCGCTTGGGATCCTGTACTTCGTCGGCACCTCCCCCGATTTCGCAGCCGATATTGGAGAAGATATTCCCCGGGAGTTCTCGGCGCTGTGCAATAACCTGACCGGTCAGGAGTGCATGCAGTATTTCCTTATCAGTCAGTTCATTTTGCTTTTCATGATCCTGCCGCTGGCGATTCCCATTACGATTGCTTCCTACAGCATCATTGGAGAGAAGACGACACGCACCCTCGAGCCGTTGCTGGCCACTCCGATCACCACCGCCGAACTGCTGGGTGGCAAGGGGGCCGCAGCGGTTATCCCGGGCGTGACTGCGACCTGGCTTGCCTATCTGGTTCTCGTGATCGGAGTGGCCTTGATGGGCGTTGGATCCGGTGTCATGGACAATCTGCTGGATCCATTCTGGTTGATCGCAATTTTTGTTGTAGGCCCGCTGCTCGCGCTGACCGGCGTGAGCGTAGCGGTGATCGTCTCATCGCGCGCGACCGATCCTCGCACGGCGGAGCAAACCTCCATGCTGGTCTTCCTCCCCATTTTGCTCGTCTTCTTCGCACAAATGGCGGGCTTGATATTGATCGACGCGCAACTGGTGCTGCTGATCGCGCTGGCACTGGTCGTGATCGATGCGGGCCTGATGGCAATTGCCGTGCAGCTGTTTCAGCGGGAGACCATTCTGACGCGTTGGAAATAGGATTCGGCTGCAAATTGAGCGAACCCCCAATCCCCGTTTGCGACTACGAAGGTTCTGACTATCAGGAGCGATTCTGGGGGCGCGGAGACCGCGCGTATGAGGACGGCGCGGAGGCGGCCGCGCTCAGGCGCTTGCTCCCTTCTGCGGGAGAGTTCCTTCTCGAGCTTGGCGCGGGAGCGGGTCGGCACACAGCGCGCTACGCTGGTTACCGTCGGGTGGCGCTCCTTGACTACTCGTTCTCTCAGCTGAAGCTGGCCCGATCACGGCTGGGTCCAGATGGTCGATACGAGTACATCGTGGGCGACATCTATCGCCTGCCGTTCCGGCGCGGCGCATTCGGTGCAGCCACTATGATCCGTACTTTCCATCACATGGCCGATCCTCAGGCGGCATTGGCCAGCGTTCACAGAGTGCTCGAGAGCGGAGCCAGCTTTATCTTGGAGTATGCCAACAAGCGCAATTTGAAAGCCATCCTCCGCTGGCTGGGACGCCGGCAGAGCTGGAACCCGTTTGATCCGGAGCCGGTCGAGTTCGTGGAACTTAACTTCAACTTCCACCCCGAATCCGTACGGGTGTGGTTGCAAGAAACGGGTTTCGTGGTGGAGCGACAGCTGGCGGTATCGAATTTTCGGCTTCCGTTGGTCAAGAGTCTGATCCCGCCGCGGGCTCTGGTGGCTGCGGATTCGGCACTTCAGCCGATTGGTCGATGGATTCGACTGTCGCCGAGCGTGTTTGTCTTGGCCCAGGCTAAGGTGCCCTAGCCGTCCACAAGCTTCAAGCCCAGTGATCTCGCGCGGATAGGGGTTCTAGTCGAATCGAGGGGAGCGGGCAGGCGGGACGAAGGCCCAGACGAGCCGCCGCCATCCACTCGAGAGTTATGCAGAGTTCGGCTCAGGCCTTACTCCATGAGCTTTGTGGCCGAAGCCCTCGAATCGCCCCGCCAAGCTGGCGGCGCCTCGCGGTCGGTTATGAATGGTCCGATTTGGTGATGAGCGGTCCGTTTCGGACGTTGAATGGTCCGTTTTGCTCATGAACGGCGGAGCCAGCGCTAGCTCTCTGTCAGCCAGTATTCGCCTGCCTCGCGCTGCATCATTCCCGCGCCCACCATCTCTCGCCGAAGGGTTGCAGTGTCCTCGTGGTGGCGCGCGAGAATTTCGTTGACCCGCTTTTCGCCGTAGCGTGAACCGAATCGGAAATCGGTCACAATATGCCGGAGGATCGCGAGCAGCTTCATGCGTTGGGCGGGGATGGACTTGAGGCGTCCATCGGGAAGCGAGAAATCGGCAACGACTTTTCGATCGAAGGCATCGAGATCGATCCCGGCTGCGACTGCCGGCAGCTGCTCGCGCGACAGCAGCCGACGAGCCATATCCTCAAGCGCATCGGTCTCCAACTCGTATACGCTATAATAGCCCTCCGCGCGGGCGCTCACGAGGCCAGCCCGCGCGAGCCGTGAAAGATGGTGGGATACGGTCGAAGGCCTCAACTCGAGCATCGCCGCCAACTGCTCAACCGTGAACCCCTTTTGGGACAGCAACCCAACGATCTTCAATCGATTGGCGTCCGCCAGCGCCTTGAGGAATTCCAACAGCTCATCTGAAAATGATTTAGTGTTCATCAAACTAAATCGATGGTCATCGAATTAGTATTGCAGGGAATTATCTGCCTGTCAAGTGGGGAGGCCAATGCCTGAGAAGCGAGAGACCTATCCTGTCGAGATTGCGGGCGTTAGGAGGCAACTGCCGCTATTCGAGGTCGCGCCCGGACTGCGGATTGCGGTCCTAAACATCCTGGGCGACACCGAGCTGGTTGAGGCTTGTGGGAAGGAACTGGGAGAACGGCTGGAGGGTGTCGACTACGAGGTGTTGGTGACCGCGGAGGCCAAAAGCATTCCGCTGATCTGTTCGCTGGCCAGAGAAACCGGCAAGGATTACGTGGTGCTGCGAAAGACTTACAAGCTGTATATGGGAGAGACGATCGAGGCCGAAACGCTTTCGATCACTACCGGGAAGCCTCAGGGCCTCCACCTGGATGAGAAGGACCGGCTCATCGTTACTGGCCGGAAGGTGGCGCTGGTTGACGACGTGATCAGCACTGGGTCGACGCTCAAAGGGATGCGAAAAGTGATGGAGCGGGCCGGTGCCGAAGTTGTTGCGGAGGCGGCGATCTTCACAGAGGGCGAACCGGAGGATTGGAACCACATCATCGCTCTCGGCCACCTGCCGCTCTTCAGGGATGCCTGACTTTCATCCGCAGATTGCAGGCCCCGCATCGCTCCAGGTCACCTCGAAGTGACCTTCGATCCGGTCGATGCCATCCAGCTCGAGCCAAAACCAACCGCTGGCGACCTCTCCCTCCGCATAATTCTCTAGGCCAATTGCGCCATCTGCGGCGGGGATCCATTCAGTCCCGCCGATGAAGGCCGCCCCGTATCCTCCGCGATCCCCGAATTCGATTTGGCTGCCCGCCATCAAAGAGTCGAATCGCCACACGGCGATGCTGACCTGTGGCGGCTCCGGGTCGCCCAGCCGGTAGAGATCAAAAAGGATCGCCGGGGCATCGACCGGAGAGCAACTGGCTTCAAACGTGCCCGCGTAATGCGGCGGCTCGCTCGACGCCGATCCGGCTCGCGAACAGCCGGCCACCAGGATCGGTAGGAGGAGCAGCAACCAAACGGTCCGCCGCGATCCAACCAGGCGGCAGGCAGAGACCTCCGAACGGTGACTCGGTCCGGAGGTCTCAACTTGTTTGGGTCTCACTCTTACGGCCAGTTGTAACGAACGTCGTAGTCCAGGGTGATTTCCCCATCGGCCGGGATCCTGACCCGGAACTCGATGGTCGATGAGTCCAGCTTCTCGAAGTCGTAGCTGGACCGAAGGACGCGCCACTCGCTCCAGCGGAAGAGGTGTTCGACCACTCGCACCTCCACCGCCTCGTCCTTGTGGTTGCGGAGCGTGATCTCGAACGATTCTTCGAGGGTCTTGTCGGAGGGTCGCCGGAAGTCGGTCTGGATTCGTTCGCCAACGATATCGAACGCATCCCCGACGTACAGTCTTACCGTCTCGCCCTCTGGCGTATGGTCGATGGTGTCCTCACCGATCAACAGCGCGGCGCCGTCGATATCCTCTTGGTAGACACGCACCCTACCTTTGGGCAGGTCGGCCTTGGCCTGTTCCGTGTCGAACTCAAGCAGCACCATGACCTTGGGGTTGGAGGCGATCCCATAGGAGGGGTCGGTCTGGGGGTATCCGTAGAAGCTGCAATACCAGTAATTGTTGCGACACTGAAGTGCGTCATAGACGAAGAACTTTTCGGCAGGAACTTCGTTGACCGACACGAACTCGATCTGCTTGTTCTCGTTGTTCTTAACCGTGACCGGCCGCGGCACCTCGTAAAGCTTATACTCAAAGAATTCCCGCTGCTCGACGGGTGCGGCCGCTAGATCTGCCTCGGCTGCGAACCGCAGGTCCTGACCTGCAAATCCGGGCTGGGGCTGCCGCTGGAGATCGCCCGCGATCAGCTTCAGGCGTGCGTCCTGGTAGGTGGTCCCGCTCGTGTTCCGCAGGGTGACCCAGCCGTCCAGGTCAATCGTCTGCTCGTCACTTCCCAGAAGCACGACATAGTCGGCCTGCCAGGAGATCCCGCCCGTCAGGTAGGTGATCTCCACCTCCTGTGAGCCGGCTTGGTCCGCCATCAGCTGCCAGACCAGCGTGGGTCGCGTGATCAGCCCCTCCGGCAGTTCAGGGAACGAGACTTCCTGCACGCTTCCGCTGATAACGGAGACCTGTCCGCCTTCGTCCTGCAGAATGATGCCTCCCTGTGAGCTAAGCAGACGACCCTCGTACAGGGTGCCGTCTTCAGTCACCACGCGGATGAGCTGGTCCAGATATTTCTTGAACAGCGCGTTGGAGTCCACCAGGTCGTACTGGTAGTTTTGTTCGAGGATGGAAGTTCCCGTGGGATCCGTCAGCGATTTGAAGAGCACGCTGGTGGGGTCTATAGAAGCCGCTACGTCGGTGAAGGCGATCTCATTGAATCCCCGCGAGAAGTCGAACGCGCGGCGGTCGCGCACGAGCGCAGTGCCCTCGTTGTAAACCGTCAATGCAACCGTCGTTTCCGCCGCTTCCGCGATTGAAGTCCGGGTTGGAATTACCGGTTCATCTGTAGCACGCTGTCCGGTGCAGGCGACCGCCAATGCAGCCAGACCGAGGATAACAAGGACCGCTCGCCGCCGTACACCGCTGGGCTGCCATGAGTACCCTCGGAGACTCTCGGTTACGGAGCGAGTGCTCTGGGTTGCGGCAGCAATTAAGCTTGAACACTTCATTGTCTTTACCCTTCCTTCCCTCGTATGCTCATAGACGTTCATAAAGGCCCAGGAGTTCCCGCCCAGGCCCATCCAGACTACGGGGCACTGCGCTAATACTCCATAGTCGAGCAGTACCGATCGCATCGCAAGTGCAGAAATCGCGCAGCCTGCTCTAGCTGTAGGCGGACCATAGTGCGCGGAAAGTGGTGGAAGCAGCTCGGCGCGGTTGGCCCACCGCTGAGCTGAGACTCGGCAAGATTGTGGGCAACCAACCCATAAGCCCGCCTTGATATAATCCGCCCGATGCGTCGGGAGATCGAACCAGGTGTTCACACGTAGGAAGGAAGAGCAGCGACTAAAACAGGAGGGCAGACTGCCGCCCGGTCAGTCGCTCACCAATAAATTCCCAGTGCTGCACTACGGACCGGTGTCGCGTTTCGATCCCGAAACCTGGGACTTCCGAGTGTTCGGGGAAGTGGAAGAGGAAAAGCGCTGGTCCTGGGAAGAGTTTCAAGACCTCCCCCGCACCAAACTGGTGATGGACATCCACTGCGTCACCCGGTGGAGCAAGTTCGATACGGAGTGGGAGGGGGTTTCTATCCGGACCTTAGTGGACGAGGGGCCGATCACCCTCAAGCCCAGCGCACATCACATGCTCCAGCACTGCGAATACGGATTCACGGTCAACGTACCAATTGAAGTGGCCCTGGCCGACAACTTCCTTCTGGCCACCCACTTCGACGGGCAACCCATCAGCCCGGACCACGGGTATCCGCTGCGCGGGATCGTGGGCTCGATCCTCGGTCGCGAGCATCTCCTACAGCCTTATTTCTGGAAAGGTGGGAAGTGGTTGCGCGGGCTGGAATTCCTGGAAGAAGATCGGCTCGGCTTCTGGGAGCAGGCCGGCTATCACAATCGCGCCGACATTTGGAAGGAAGAGCGGCTCGCCTAGTAAGCGTGCCGGCATGTATCTCGGCGTTCAAGTCGCGGCCCAGCGGGTCGCCTACGCGTCCAGCCTGACCATCAGGAACGGCACGAGCATCTCTTCCGAAGTGACGCTGCCGTGCCGGCCGAGGAGCGGATTGTCCTTGGCAGCCCACCAGAGATAACCCTCGCCCTGACTGAGAGCCAGCCGGTCGCCGATTCGGCTGCGAGCGGCTTTAGCTGGTTGACCGGGGCCAAACAACCCAGCCGCAAGTGCGTGGTCAGACGCCAGCATTCGGAACATGCGTGGCCAGGTTCGGGCGATGTATTCTTCGACCGCATCGGCCTGGCCCGGCCTTGGATATAGGTAGGCGAGGCGGTTCTCGCCCGAAGGGAGCATGTGCAGCCGACGGACCAAGTCCGGGTGATTGCGCAGCTCGAAGTGGGGATCCTTGCGGGTCGCCACCTGACCATGATCCGCCATGAGAATAAACAGAGTGTCCTTACGAGCCTCAGGCGTCAGGGGATCGACGAAGTTGGCGATTAACGAATCGGCGAATTGCCCGAAAGCCGCTTCTACTCGTTCGTCATTTGGCCCATGGCGGTGTGCGAGGTTATCCACTTCACCGAAGTAGGTCCAGATCAACCGGCGTTGCTTAGATCGTTTCTCGAGAAGCTGGCGCACGCTGATCCAAAGGTCCGCCAGGCCGGCAAAGGAATGCAAATCAACTTCTGCGTAGTGCATTCGCGACAGACCCGATCCGGCGATGGCGTGGTGGAGGAAGGCATGCGTCTCGGCGCCGGATGCCGACAGGTGGGGGCCAATCGTGGGTACCGGCAAGAAAGTGTCCGGGTCGAAGCCGGCATGAGACAGGGAACCCACCTGGCCCGCGTAACTGGCCGGCGCATGCGTGATCATGTTGGCTACCATGCCGTACTCTCTGAGAAACAGCTCGTAGCCCAGCACACCGTGTTCGGCCGGTGAGCGGCCTGTCCACAAAGTCGTTAGTGCCGCGCTTGTTGTGGAGGGAACTACCGAGGTAAGCGCGCCCAGTATCCCTGCGCTCACGAGCGGCTGAAGCGCATTCGCACGGCCCTCTACCCAGCGTTCAAACAAGCTCAAGCCCACCGCATCCACCAACGCTACGACTATCTGCCTGGCACCGGACGCCAGATCATCAAATTCTGCATGGTCGATCGGCGGGTGAGCAAGCTCTGGGGCTCCCAACCAGCGGCAAATGCTGGAGGGCACATTCAAGATGGAGAGTCCGTCATAAGCGGGGTGAATCGCCTCGGGCCCAAGATCGAGGTCGGGGAGGCGGTGTTCCACTACTCTCTTTAGTGTGGATTCGAGTGTGGTCGACATCAGAGGCTTGTTAGTGAGATTCGAAGGGACGCGAGGGGTTCGCTAGACGGCGAGCTCTGCTCGCATGCTGCCGCCCGCGCACACTTGCGGAGGCGGATCACGGGAAATCGGTGATAACAAAGTCGACAACGATCGGGAGATGATCGTAATAGCCTGACTCGGCATCGAGCAACACATCGTCCGCTTGCAGGCCCAGCGCGGCCAGCGCTCGATCGGAAAGCATCATGGTGTTGAGCACAAAAGCATTTACTACATTCAGCACACTATCCGAGTAGATGATTCGATCCAAGGCTCCCGGATTGAACGGTTCGGCGTCATTTCTCCAGGTGTAGAACTCGTCGCCCAGCCCATTGTGGCTAGGCACCACATCCTCGAGCGGAGTCTCATCCCAGTCTGGTTGCAGATCCTCGCCGTAGCGATCCTCATTGGAAATATCGCCGCTGACCAGGGTCTGTAGCTGGAGATGCGGATCGGTTTCGTAGACGTTGAAGTCCCCCAAGATGACGAACGGAGAGCCGGGATCCAGATCCAATTCGCCACCGGGAGTCCTGAAATCCCTGACATAGGCCATGATGGCATCCGCCTGGTTTGCTCTCTGTAAGATATCGCCATATTGGCCACCCGCCTTGAAGTGGGCGCAGATTAAGTTCAGGTCTGAGTCACCAAACTGCTCATCGGGCAAATCGATAAGAGCGGCCGCCTGGGGGAGATTGGCTCTAACGCTTCCTTCTGCTAGCTCATATCCTTCCTCGATCAACTCGAATTGGGTAGCGATCACGTTGTCTCGTACGTTGGCGGCCTGCCAGATCTCGTCTTCCGCTGATCCCATCACCTGAGTCAGAAACTCGCCCAAATCCTCTGAGCTGCGCAGGTAGTTGATCTCCTGCAGACAGACGATGTCTGGTTGAACGGCACGCATCACACGCACGAAAGCCTCAGCCCGGTCGAATTCTCGAAAGTCATGATTATTAGGATCATCGTCCGGAAAGATTGAATCCCAATTCACGTTGTAGCTCATCACGCGGATAGCATCGCCGCCGGGCCGTTGCATGAATTGGTAATCATTGCTTCGGGCTGCGTCGGCGGATAAGGTCGGCGGTGAAGTCGCCGTCGCCGTGGCATCCTCGACGGTGGCTGAAGGATCAGGAGCCTCGCTTGTCGAGGCCGCAGTCTCGATTGCCGTAGCCGGGGTTTCGGCGAGCTGAGTCGGGCTGGGCAATACACATGCGGCGAGAAATACGAGCGGGGAGATGATGGTGAGCTTGATCAGCCGGTTCATAGACATACGCTGGCTATTCTACGACCATCTCAAACAAAACAATCTCCCACTGAGACGGGTCCCAGTGGGAGATTCGTCTTGAACCAAATCGTTCTCAGCTACTGCGATTCGGCAAGCAGAGCGGCTGCTTCTTCGTTCAAAGCATCCAGAACGGCTCGGACTGCCGCCTCATCCGCAGCATCCGCAAATGCAAAGCCTGCATCCTGGATCGCGCCGCGAACTGATCCCCAGGATGGAAGGTTTGGCTCGGCCTTGCCCAGTGGCAGCAGCTCCAGAGCGCCGGCCCAGATAGGATCGTCAGTAGGCAGTGCGCCGACATCCGTAGCTCCCATCGAGGGGAAGTACTGGGTCGCCTGAACCCACCTGCTCTGTGTCTCGGGAGAAGTCAACCATTTCAGGAATATCCAGCTGGCCAAATCCTGGTCGGGATTGGTCTGTACAATTCCCAGCATTTGACCGAAGGCATTCACAACCTGATCGCCGTCAGGTCCCGAGAACGGGATTGCACCCCAAACGTCCTCGTTGCCAGCTTCCTCCATCGCACCACGCTGGAACGGAATGCCGGCGGTGGAGCTGGTCGTGAACAATGTAAGGCGCCCGGCAAACTCAGGATTTGGGAAGCTTGGAGTAGAGATCGTGCATCCGCTATCCACCAGGTCCTTCAAGAATATGGCCGCATCCAACCAGGCCTGACTGTTCATTTCGTAGGCCGAGCCGTCTGCCGTTACCGCCTCACCGCCGAAGGCCCAGACCCACGGCATCACAGTGGACGCGCTAGGGAAGTAGACATAGCCGCCGGTGCCATCATTGTCCGGGTTATCATCGGCGTCGTTGGCTGCCCGGGCGGCGCAGGCCTGTTCCTTGAACTCGGCCGAGGTCTGCGGCGGGCCAGCAAATCCAAGCTCCTGTCCCCAGGTAAAGTTGTAGAAGTTCACCTGTGCAGACTGATGCACCGGGATCCCAATTTGTGTTCCATCTGCCAGGGTGCCGGCGGCGAACGCAGCCGGGGAGATGTCTTTCACAACGTCCGCGCCCGTGCCGTAAACCGGATCGGCAATGAAATCGTTCAGAGCGGCGATCACACCCAGTCCGTACCAGCGCGACAGCCCGTTCGGGAAGCCAGCGGTGATGTTCGGCAGCTCGCCGGTTGCAATGGCGGCGTTAACGGCCTGCTCCAGATCGCCCTGCCTACCTTGCGCTATCTCCTCAACGCTTATGCCATACTCATTGGTGGCGTTGAAGTCGGAGACCAGGGCGGTCATGGTTTCCTGTTGGACGCCAGTGCCCCATGGGGTCCAGAAGACTACGTTCTGCCCGGTCGGGTCGCCCTCGAGCATCGACTCAGGCATCGGCTCCTCAGTCGGCGCCTCTTCCTTTGGCTTCTCGGTCGGCTCAACAGCCGGCGCATCGGTCGGTTCTGGCGCCGGTTCCGGAGTCGCGGTGGCGCACGCGGCCGCCACCAATGAAACGAGCAAGCCAAGCGCTATCATACTCATCCATCTCTTGCCAGTCATTTACTCCTCCTCAAGGTTTGGGGGTTTGGGCTCTCTGTGGCCCAGTTTGAAAACTGCGATGCACTTCGAATGGCGATGTTCTCTCCTCAGCACCTCCTCAGGATTTAACGCGCTATATTGTAAACAAATTATGGCGTAGTTCGGAACTAGCCTTTCAATCCGCTGCGAGCGATGCTCTCGGTGAACTGTCGCTGTGTGAGGAAGTACAACACGAGGATAGGAACGATAGTGATCACTGAACCGGCCATGATCAAATTCATCTCGCTCCCCGCGTCGGAGACAAAGTTGTACAGGCCTACAGAGATCGGTAGCCACTCATTCGTATTCGTCACCAACAGCGGCCAGGCGAGCGCGTTCCATGATCCAATGAAGGAAAGGACGATGATCACCATGATAGGCGCGGTCGATAGAGGAAGTACGACTCGGGTCAGGATCCTAAGATGGCCTGCCCCATCGATCTTCGCTGCGTCAAATAATTCATCCGGGATCTGCGCAAAGAATTGACGCAGCAGGAATATCGAAAAGATGCTGCCCATGAACGGGATGGTGAGCGCGGGCCAATTATCGATCCAGGCGATGGGCCCCACCCTGCCGAGCCATGTAACGGTCAGCAAATTGGGAATGATCAGCACCATGCCAGGGATCATCAGGGAGGCGAGCAGAATCCCAAAGATCAGGTTTCGTCCAGGAAATTCCAGGCGTGCGAACGCATAAGCCGCCATGACGCTGACGGTAAGCTCGCCGGCGAGTGTGATCATGGTGATAAGTACGCTGTTCAGCATAAAGCGCGAGAACTCCGCGCCGGTCCAGGCGTCGATGAAATTTCCAAATTGCGGCGCGCTCGGGATGAGCCTCCCAGCAATTGCTTCACCAAGCGTCATGAGCGAAGTGCTGATCATCCACAAGAATGGGATCAGTGATATTGCCGCTCCAAGCAATAGCACGGCGTAGCTGAACAGCCGCCAAGTGCTGACCCTGGGGAGTCTGACTCCTCTCTGTGTTTCGGAGATCGATTGCGTCTCTACCGTCGCGTTAGCCATAGAACACTTGCCTGCCCTGGATGCGGTGGTTGATAAAGGTGAGGCTGAGAATGATGGCGAACAAAACGAATGCCATGGCAGAAGCATATCCATAACGAG
>JBGMQN010000131.1:28892-42201 GCA_048054495.1 Anaerolineales bacterium | reverse complement strand
CTGAGAATGATGGCGAACAAAACGAATGCCATGGCAGAAGCATATCCATAACGAGTCTTGACGAAGAATTCCTCGAAGATCACTACGCTAAAGGTCTCAATTGAACCGAGCGCGGTGCCCACAGACTGCCGCAGGAGCCAGATACTGTTGAACGCTTTGAACGTTCCCATCACCGCGATCAGCGAGAGGAAATAGGTTGTGGGAGAGAGCAGCGGGAACGTGATGTAGCGGAAAACATCCCAGCGGTTGGCGCCATCGATCTCCGCCGCTTCGGTGATCTCGGTGGGGATGTTTCCCAGGCCGGCCAGGTAGATCACCACGTTGTAACCCACGAAAGTCCAGATTGAGAGCATGATGACAACAATCAATGCCTGGCTTGGCCCGGCCATCCAATCGGCCAGTAGAGCAGATAGATCCACGGGGAACCAGGTGGGAAGGACCGCGTCCGGATAGCCCTCAATGCCGAGCGTCTTGGTCGCCATGCTCAAGATTCCTTTTGGCTCGCGCAGCCACCGCTGGGCCTGGATCCCAATCAGTGCGAGCAGCCTATTGATCGGTGCTTGCGCGCGATCGGAAAACATCAACGTAAAGACAGTTGCACTTGCCAGAAACGGTGTCACATAGGGGAGGAAGAAGATAATCCGAAAGGTGGTAGAACCTCTTAGCTTTTGAAACAAAATCACCGCCAGGAATATGGCGATCGTGAGTTGTATCGGCACCGTGCCTAACGAGAAGAACACAGTCACCTTGAGCCCCTGCCACAGATCTTTGTCGCCAGCAGCTACGATGGTGGGAATTTCAATAATCAGCACCACTGCGCCCACCATCAGCATGATGGCTGCCAGGATTCGGATGGCGAACTGAAGGGTCGAAGGCTGTCTCTCAGCGCTGCGCCAAATGATCCAGGCCACGCCAAGCAGCAAGAAGCCGGACGTGATCGCTATGAGCTGCGGCCAGACTCCAGGATCTACGCCGGTATCCACCGCCAGATCGTATGCCTCGCCGACTGCGTCGTAGGTAAATATCAAGAGTCCAATTCCAGTGGCGATAGCGAGCCATATGAAGGCCAGGTTGGACTGATACTTAGCGCTGTTTGGAACTCGCCGCCAGAGACTAAAGATGACTCCCACGACGAGCGCGAGCCCAAACAGCCGAGCGAAAAGAAGCCAGGAAGGATAGACGATCTCAGCCCGGAACGCCTCATTCAACAGTCGAAGGAATAGCTCCTGCGTTCGCTCCAGGCCGCGCATCTTCTTGGCAATGTCCAGGAATTCAGGCAGCTGGAAAAAAGACCAACGCAGGAAAGCCAGGACGGTGGCTGCGTATAGAAATCCGGGAATGGCGAGTGGCCACGGATTGACCTGATCCTCTTGCGATTGTCGATACACTTTTCGCAAGAGCAGACCTGCACCCACCAGTGCCCCGACGGATAGCGCGAACAACACAATGTAGGCAAAGTTGCCAACGTTGCCTACATAGTTCGTCAAGCCTCTAAATTCGCCCCGCAGAATCAGCCACTTGTGCAGGCTTACATAAAGCGCGAAGACAACCGGGAATAGGCCAAAGACGAAGATGAGCAACATGGCCGGCGCGATTAACGCATAGGCGGTGAGATATTCGCGCCAGATGCGTCGTCGGCGTGCGGTGAAATACGCCGCTAGTCGGCTTTGTGCTTGTTCGAAGACGTCAGGGGTTGGCCGATCGGCCTCGCGCAGGGCGACTTCCGATCCGAGGAGTGTGGAATCCCTCGACTGAGGGAGTGCTTGGTCAGATTCGGAACCGGATGCGCTCACCGTCTATAAGGGGCCCGAATCGCAGGAATCATACCGAGAGTCTACCAAACCTACTCAGGGAAGAGCATCGATAAGCCTATAATCGATACGAGGAGCACATGTCTGAAGCAGAGCGGGCGGCACGAGAGCGTATGGTGAAAACCCAATTGCGCGGTCGAGACATCACCGACGAGCGGGTGCTGACGGCCATGAGCACTGTCCCCCGCCACCACTTCGTCCCAGACGATATGCGGAAGCGGGCTTATGCCGACGGTCCGGTGCGCCTGGAAAAGGGCCAGACCATCTCGCAGCCGTATATAGTGGCCTTGATGGCGCAGCTTCTTGAGCTCGAAAGAGAGGAGACCGTGTTGGAGATCGGCACCGGATCGGGATACCAGGCTGCCGTGCTGTCGATGCTGGTTGCCAAAGTTTATTCTCTTGAGCGCATCCCGGAACTGGCTCACCTTGCGGCGGAAAAGCTGCGCAAGCTGGGCTACGACAATGTGGAGGTCCTGGAGCGCGACGGATCGAACGGATTGCCGGAGCATGCCCCGTATCCGGCCATCGTGGTAACTGCCGCCGCCCCTAAGCCGCCGGAGCCGCTCAAGGAGCAGCTCGCCCCTGAGGGGCGCCTAGTGGTGCCCGTCGGCAGTCAGGAGGGTCAGATGCTGGAGCGCTGGCGCAAAGGGAAGGGCGGAGCGTTGAGCCAGGAGCGGATTGCACCGGTCGCCTTTGTACCCCTCATGGGTGAGCATGGCTGGAAAACCGATCATCGCCCGTTCTGGGCGCGGTAACTGGACCAGCCTAGGGATCTCTTTCTACCAAATATGCGATGGCTCTGTTGGCCGCGCCGTTCATGACGAGCTCGGCGCGCAGGTTGCCCGGAAGCTCGATGACGCATACCAGATCCTTCCATTTGGCGTCATCAGGAAGCAGCCGAGGGAGTACGTTCTCTGAAGTGTCGAAGAATCCCTGGTTGAACTCATCGCCCTCGTCCTCGAGCGCCACCGCCAGCGGATAAATCCCCGCCTCCACCAGGTCCTGGAAAAAGTGTGTGCCGTAGGAGGGCTCCGGCGCCTGATTGTCGGGAACAACTTCGATCAGCGCCTTAGCGTGGTAGATATCCCCGTAACCAACCGGGATGCCCAATCTAGGATTTTGAGTTCCCCAGCGGCCCGGCCCCATCAGAATGAAGGATTCGTCCGCCAACCGAGCATTGATGCGGCCCACTACCCGCGCAAGTTCCGATCGCTCCGAATCGCGGATGTCGCCTCTGTATCCGTAGGGGGAAATGTAGATCATGTAGCGGATATCGCTGACTCGACCATCAGGGACCAGTCGTCGGCTCGCGAACAGCAGCCGATCCTTAGGAACGCTGGTCGGTAACTCAACACTCTCCAACTCCAATTGGCTCTGCGGTCGACACTGTAGCAAGTAAAGGCTTTGTTCCTGCGGGATGTCGCCAAACAAAGACAAGAACTCGACGTCAACGGGTCGCCGATAGGCAGTTTCTAGCGTTTCTAAAATATGCGCCATGTCCCTGGCGAAGGTCGAATGACGCAGCAAGCCGCTGAAGGTGACCACCGTATCGTCTGGCTGCAGCGATAACGGAGCCGCGACGAAATCCTGCAGCACACCACCCCGATAGCGCTGGCCGATCCAGCGCAGATGAGGGGTTCTGCCATCCAGCACTTCGTTGACGGGAACCGTACGCATAGCATTGGATTCGAAATCAATCAAATCGACGAAGTGCTGCGAGTAGCGTCGGATCCGTTCTGGATCCCGGTCTGGCCGCAGCTCCGGGTGGCTTAGCGCGACCAATCGCGGATAGTCATTGCCGACCTGGTCAACGGCGCGAGTCCCCAGGCCCCAAACTAGCCGCATGAAACCCGCCTCGCGATCGATCATGGGACTCCAGCGGTATTGATTCTGCGAGAAGGCTACGCCGGACGCGTCCGGCAGGAAGTATCCATTCATCTTCCGTCCACTAACTTCCTGGATCAGGACCGCCATGCGCTCGTCATAGTCGAGCAGCCCTTTGCTCTTGCGATATAGCAGCACATCCGGGTTATAGACGCCAGAGTAGACGTCCGCCACGGCCTGCAGCGCGGCGCGCAGATTCTCCTTTGGGGTGCCTTGATTTCCACAGAAAATGCTTTCGTACTTCCCGGCGAAGGAGAACCCGAACGAGTCCTCCAGCAAGCTGGAAGAGCGAACGATCAGCGGGGTCCGCCCCAATTCGTCCAGGATCTCTCGCAGCGGATCCACGAACTCCTCCGGAAACCTTCCCCTCTCGTAGCTTCGTCTAATCGCGGGATACTCTTCGCGAATTTCATCTTCGCTCTTGTACTTTTGGTTGGCGAAGTCGAATAGATCGTTGAACTGGTTGAACCGGTAAAACACATCGGCCGCCAGGAACCAGGACCTCGGGAACCGCACCCGGCTCAGAACTGCCTCGTCCGCGGACTGTCTGAGGATCGTGCGCGCCAACTCGATGCCGGCCGCCTTCCCGCCGATCTTGCCGCGTCCGATACGGTGGTTCCGGACGACCTTCAAGTCCGCGATCGAAAGCCATTCCTTGGCGATCCCTACATACTCCAGGTGATCGCTGATCATGGCTTTGATGAGCACCACCTTGATCTCTTGAAGGTGATGCTCCGCAAGCGCGCGCTCCTCCTGAGGCAAGGATTCGTAGGCCTCTCCTTGGGCAAATAGCATGTCCCAAGGCGCCAATTCCGGATGGAACGTGAGCACGACGTCACTGGCCTCCCCGCGGTCCGCGAGTGTCTGCCGCACGATCGATTCAAAAAGCTCATGCGGGAGGTTGTAAGCGAAGTAGAAATCGGTCAGGTTGTCGCGGGTAATGCGGAGACGATTCATCCAGACGTCCGGAGATTCCGCGCTGTCCGGATCGCGCAGGCCTTCGCGATGCTGGGATTGGATCGACTTTTCGCGAACCTCGGCCTCGAAGGCTTTCTTGGTAATCACGCCGCGCTTGAACATCTCCTCCCGCATCCGCTCCCGGATCTGAGGCGCCAGAATGGGGTACTCATAGAGCTTGAGCAGCAGCGTCAGGACTTTGGGAAAACCGTCGGGGTCGAATGCCATGTGCTATCTCCGAGTGTATTCTAGCGAGCGCAAGCTGGAATCAAAAGAGGATCCCCCGTAGCAATGCGATGTTGAGCGCTCGTAATGAGCTCGTAGTTTGACATAAGTGCAGTTCGTCAAGGACGGAAAGAGCGAGAGGACGGGCCGGGTTTTGAGGGTTCTGGGGAGAAACTAGTGGCCCAGGTGCATGGGCATCACGACATGCAGAAAATCATCACGTCCCACGGGCTTGATCACGCCCGGGGAAGCCGGGCCACTGGTCTCAAGCGCCACGCTAGAAGACTCAACCACGCTCAGCACTTCTACCAGGAACTGTACGTTGAAGGCAATCTCGATCGGCTCGCCCTCGATCGAAGCATCGACTGTGATCTCGTTGGAGCCCGTCTCGGCAGCCGTAGCCGTGACTTCGACCGTGCCGGGTCCCTGTTCGTCACCAGGAGTGATATTGAGTCGCGCTGAGTGGGCCGACTCGCGGGCGAAAATATCGGCCGCCTTGCAGGCATGCAAGAAGCCTGCAGTTGGAAGAACCGTGCGGCTGCTGTGGCTGGTCGGGATGATGCCCTGATAGTCGGGAAAGGCTCCATCGATCAGCTGCGAAACCAACTCGAAATCCCGTCCGCGGAAGATAGCCTGGCTGCGGTCCGAGGGCAGGATCATCTGGATCGTGCCTTCGTCGTCGCCCGCGATGCGCGCGAGCTCGGATAGCGCCCTGGCCGGAATGATGGCCTTCACCGAACGGTCTGATCCGTTTGAAATCTTAGCCTTGCGAACGGAGAGCCGGAAGCCATCTGCGGCTGCCAGGGTCATTCCTCCGCCCATGATTTCAACCAAGACTCCTGTAAGTACCGGCCGCGCGTCGTCGGAGGAAGCGGCAAACGTGACTTGCGAGATCATCTCTCGAAGGTCCGCCGTATCCAGGTCGATCCCCTGCTCCAGCTCTGCCGGCGGCATTGGGGGGAATTCCTGCGCATCGATGCACTTGATGTTGTTGATGAAGCTGCCGGAGCGAACGTTGAGAGTCTGCGTGCGTGTCGTCAGCTCCATCTCGACCGTTTCGGAGGGGAGGGTATTGACCAGATCGACGAACGTGCGTGCCGGGACGGTGGTGGCGCCTTCGTCCTCAATCTTGGCGCCGATCCAGCATGTGATACCCAGCTCGAGGTTGGTGCCCGACAGGCGGAGACGGCCATCTTCCGTAGCGACCAGGACGTTCCCTAGTACGGGGAGCGTGCTGCGTGGCGATACGGCGCGCGCTACCGTTGTAAGACCGCGCGCCAGGTTCTCTTGAAGGACTGAAACTCGCATGATTTACGCGCAATTGCACGCAATCGCGAAGTATACCTCGGAGTCATGGGCGATTCGTAGACAAGGCCTGTGCTCTCGAATACACTTAGCACATGGCCGTTCAGGACACTAAGCAGGAACTGGATTGGCTACGGGAGCTTGTCTACCAACGCTCCAAGCTGGTCGAGATCAGTCTGACGCTGAATTCCACGCTGGAACCCGACAGACTGCCGCAGCTCATCATCAAGATGGCCACGGACCTGCTCCACAGCGAGGGCGCCTCGATCCTCCTGCTAGATGAAAACACCCACGATCTCTATTTTGCGGCTGCTACAGGGGGAGATCCCAAGGAGCTGCGTACGATCCCGATTCCAATGGAGGGTTCTATTGCCGGGACGATCTATCGGAAGAACGAACCGATGATCATCAACGAGGTGGCCAAAGACCCGCGCCACTTTTCACAGGTCGACGCCAAGACTCAGCTCCAAACACGCTCGCTCATTGGAGTCCCCATGCGCATCCGTAACGAGGTCATCGGAGTGCTGGAGGCACTCAATAAGCACGGGGGCGAGTTCACCCAGGATGATACCCGTACGTTGGAGATCGTCGCCTCCACAGCGGCAGTGGCGATCAACAACGCCCGCCTGCTGGACGCACTCAAGCGCGCCTACGAGGAACTCGGTAGGCTCGATCGGATGAAGACCGACTTCATCGCCATCGCCTCCCACGAACTGCGCACGCCGCTAGGTGTGATCCTGGGATATGCGGCGCTGCTACAGGAGGAGGCCGGGGGAGAGTCTTCTGAACATGCGGAAACGGTCCTGAATCAAGCATTGCGCATGCGGAGCCTGATCGAGGACATGACCAATATCAATACGATGAAGGTCGGATCCAAGGAGCTGGATCTGCATGAGCAGCCGCTGCAGAGTCCCATGCGTGCGGCCCAGGAGGAGGTCTCAGCGCTGATTCAGGCCAAAGGCCAGGTGTTGACGAGCGATCTGCCGCCCGATCCGCTAGTAGCAGACATCGATGCGCCCAAGGTAACTATGGCGCTCATCAACCTGCTCAACAATGCCATGCGATTTACACCGGCAAAAGGGCAGATTCAACTCATTCTCGAAAAGCATGGTTCCGAGGGCTGGCTTAGAGTGATTGATACGGGTATGGGGATCCCGGAAGATCAAGTCAACAAGATCTTTGACCAGTTCTATCAGGTGGAAAACCACATGACGCGCCGCCACGAAGGGATGGGACTTGGCCTTTCCATCGTCCAGGCCATCGCGGAGGCACACGACGGGCGGGTCTGGGCCGAAAGCCCGGGGCCTGACAAGGGGGCAACTTTTACGATCGCGCTCCCTTTGAGCTGAATTATTGGTCTTCGTGCATATGGAGCGTGTCGCCCGTGCGGGCACGCTCTTTCACTTTAATGGCGACCTCGTCACCGGCTGAACCCTGCTCAACGACCTCGTGTTCGACCTGCATCGAGTCGATCTCTTGCTCAAAATCGGTGTGAGCCCCCTCGAAGTGCACACTATCGCCGATTTTAAGATCGGATTCGAGCTCCACGACGGCGACGTTGATCTTTCCGAAATAGTGCACTACCTTGCCGATGCGCTTCTCTTCAGCCATCTCTCCTCCTGCTTCCTTCTCCCGTGCTTCTGAACTCCTCCCGCAGATCGATTCTACACCCCGAGCTACGCGGAACGATGGTCTTCTCCAATGTCTAGCCGTGTCACGGCGAACGCGGCAACAAGGAAGGCGACCAGGGTCAGGGAGTAGAGCGCCAGATAACCCGCCTCCTGACTTCCTGTAAGCCGGTTGAGGGGGTCGATGAGCGCGCCCCCGGCCAGACGCGCAAGGAAACTGCCGCCGGCGGTTGCGATGTTGGCGATTCCGAGATAGCGGGCAGCCATTCCTCGAGGGACCATGTCGGTCGCCAGCGCCCAACTGGCGCTCAGGAATACTCCGGTAGCCAGCCCGAGCGCGGCTCCGCTGAGAATCAGTACCGGTCGCGTACGCGCCCCCAGGAGCAGCAGATTCCCGGCCACGGCCACCAGACAAGCGGCCAGGATCATCGGTCGCCGGCCCAGCTTGTCGGACAGCCGGCCGGCGGGTATCGTGATGACTAGGAGCGAGACTCCCAGGACGACCGAGAGGTCCCCAAACAGGCGGGAGGCCTCCGAAAAGGTCATCCCGACCACGTCCTCCATGTAGAAGATCACAAAGCTGTTGAGCGCGATGACCGCCGCCCAAAAGAGGGCACGGTTCACGAACCACCAGCCAAAACCTCTTGGCCAGTTACTCCTCTGGAGATACGCCGAAATGCCTGAGCGAGCATCTTGCACGCTCCCTGGCGGGTGCTTGCTCGGAGAATCACTCGAGGGGAACGATCCACTCTCCCCATCGGGATCCTCAGGCGAGCGACTTCCCCTCCAATAGCGGGCGGTCAGTGAGGTGAGGGCCAGAGTCATTATCAGAATGGCCGAGGCGCTCAAGACGGCCGCCTGCGGAGTCCCCTGGGCTACCATATACCCGGCGATACTGCGTCCGAGGATGAAGCCGAGGATCTCGAACAGGCTCTTTAGCCCGGAGGCAGCCCCGCGCAGAGTGGCCGGTAGCTGATCTGGGAGCAGTGCCTGCCAGGGAGCTTGAGCAGTGTTCGCACCGAACTGATAAACCAGAACGCCCAGCAGCAGAATCCCAATGGTAGGGGCGAGAGCCACGACAAATAGGAATGCGATCGCCAGCAGGGTGCCGACGATCATGTACGGCACTCGTCTGCCGAGTGGGGCGCGTGTCCGGTCGGAGAGGGCTCCGATGATCGGCTGCGTGAGGGTGGCGACCAGCAGCCCGGCAGCGGTAATCAGGCCGAGCGCAGTATTCCTGCTCGCGGGCGCGAGCTCAGCCACCTTGAAACTAAGCAGCGCCGGATCGAGGGTGTTGGTTGCCATCCCCAGACCCAGCGCGAGCAGAGTCAGGCCAGCCAGCCGAAGCCAGGTGGATCGTGATCGATTCAATGTGGAGTCACAAATGGCGCGATACAGACTTCCCAGCGAACCGCGTGGATTCTTGGGATTAGAGCGTGAAGTTATCCCCGGGCTGGAGAACGTGAGGCTCGGTCTGTGTCTCAGACCGGACTCTCTCGGCCCATGCGTCAGCATCCTGTTCAATCAACTCCCAGGTGCTGTGGTGGACTGGGATGACGTGCTTCGCCTGCAGCAGCTTCACTGCGCGCAGCGCGTCGTCAGGCCCCATTGTGTAGTTGTCCCCGATGGGAATCACCGCCAGGTCCAGCCCCTCCTCCCCAATCAAGGCCATATCGCCGAATAGACCCGTGTCACCCGCAAGGTAGACTTTTTCGTCGCCGGGGGTAGTGATCAAGAAGCCGGAAGGGTTTCCACCATCGGATCCGTCGGGCAAGGCCGAACCATGCAGCGCGAGCGTGAGTTTCACGTAGCCGAAGGGGAACTCGTGCCCGCCGCCGAGGTGCTGGCCGTGGGCCTCGACACCCTGATTCTGAAACCAGGTAGCGATTTCAAAATTAGTGATAACTGTTGCTCCGGTCCGCTTGGCGATTGGCACGGCGTCCGCCACATGATCGCCGTGGCCATGCGTGATCAGGATATAGTCTGCTTCGATCTCCTCAGGCTTTGCAGAGGCGGCGGGGTTGTCCGTGAAGAAAGGGTCCACGATGACTTTGGTGTCGTCTATATCGAGGCCCGAGGTGCCGTGACCGTACCAAGCGTAGGTAAAAGACATGTCAATCTCCTCCTGTAAGAACCGCCTCCTGAGTATAGACCCACTCCAGATGAGATTCTGGTCCTGGGTACTCGGCTGCCGCGCGCCGCATATGCTCAGACATCAGCTTGTGGGTCCGGGATCGAGCTGCTGGTAATACGCACAGAGGTCTGTCAGGCTGCACTGTGCGCACAGCGGCCGTGGGGCCTTACAGACCTGGCGGCCGTGCTGAATGAGGTTTAGATGGACCGCATAGTAGGTCTCTGGGGTAAAGAGTTCAGCCAGGATTTCATGGGTTTTCTCTCGGCCGGCTTTTTCCGGTCGCAGGCCAATGCGGCCGCTGACGCGATGGATGTGTGTATCCACGGGAAAGGCTGGCATATCCAGCGAAAACTGCATCACGATGGCTGCCGTTTTGGGTCCGACCCCTTTCATCTGGACCAGCCAGTCATGGACCTCGTCCGGAGGCATCCCCCGCAAGAATTCGAGCTCGATTTGGCCTCTTTCCTCGGTGATCGTCCTGAGCGCGGCCTGGATGCGGGGCCCCTTTTGATTGGAAATGCCGGCGATACGGATGGCATCGATCACTTCTTCTGCAGGGGCGTCGCGAACTTCTTCCCAGGTGGGAAACCGTTCCCGTAGGTTGTCGAAAGCCCGATCGCGATTGATGTCGTTGGTGTTCTGGGAGAGGATGGTGGAGACCAACTCATCAACTGGCGGAAGCGGATTGCGCCAGGTAGGCTCGCCGTAGGCTTTTAAGAGGCGGCGATGAACCCGGCGGGCCAGCTTCTTCTTGGAGGGCTCAACGGTTACCTTTGCCAATTGGCGAACGGAGGCTGGGGTCGGGGCGGGAACTACAGCGCGTGTGTCGTTGAGTTCGGCGCCGGCCAAAGAGTGTCCTACATGTGCTCTATGATGGCGTCACCGAACTCAGAAGTCTTGACCTTGGTGGCACCCTCCATAAGGCGATGCAGATCGTAGGTGACGGTCTTGGCCGCGATGGCGCCTGAGATGCCGCGGATGATACGGTCTGCAGCCTCGGTCCAGCCCATGTAGCGCAGCATCATCTCCCCGCTGAGAATCACTGAGCTGGGGTTAACCACGTCCTTGTCGGCGTATTTGGGCGCGGTGCCATGGGTGGCCTCGAAGATGGCGTGCCCGGTCAGGTAGTTGATGTTGCCGCCCGGTGCTATGCCGATGCCGCCCACCTGAGCCGCCAGCGCGTCGGATAGGTAATCGCCGTTGAGGTTCATGGTGGCGATCACGTCGAATTCACGCGCGCGGGTGATGGTCTGCTGGAAGGCGATGTCGGCGATGACGTCCTTGATCAGCAGCGCGCCGCCTTCCAGAGCGGCGGACTGCTCGGCATTGGCAGCCTCTTCGCCCTGCTCCGCCTTGGTTCGCTCCCACCGCGACCAGGTGTAGACCTTATCGCCGAATTCGCGCTCGGCGAGCTCGTAGCCCCAATTCCGAAAGGCGCCTTCCGTGAACTTCATGATGTTGCCCTTGTGCACCAGGGTCACCGACTGGCGACCGTTCTCCAATGAGTACTCAATGGCGGACTTTACCAGGCGTTCGGTGCCCTCTCGGGATACGGGCTTGAGGCTCAGCCCCGAGCTCTCCGGGAAGCGGATCTTGGCATAGGCCTCCGGCTCGTTCTCTTCCAACCAGGCCAGGAAATTCTTGCTGTCTTCGGTGCCGGCCTCGAATTCAACGCCGGCGTAGATGTCCTCCGTGTTCTCGCGAAAGATCACCATGTCCACAGCTTCCGGGTTCTTTACCGGCGAGGGCACTCCGTCGAAGTAGCGAACCGGCCGCAGGCAAACGTACAGGTCAAGCATTTTTCGAAGAGCAACGTTTAGCGAGCGGATTCCGCCGCCTATGGGAGTCGTAAGTGGACCCTTGATGCCGATCAGGAACTCCCGAAACGCCTCGACCGTTTCCTCGGGGAGCCACTCCCCACTGAGGTCGAATGCTTTCTGGCCGGCGTAGACCTCCATCCAGGCGATTCGTTTATCGTCTCCATAGGCCTTCTCGACCGCCGCATCGAACACCCGCACCGAGGCGTGCCAGATATCGGGTCCGGTGCCGTCGCCTTCAATGAAAGGGAGGATCGGGCGCGATGGCACGGTGAGGTGACCATTTTCCATCGTAATCCGTTCCCCATCGGGGGGGACAACTGAGTGCTGATATGACATGCGTTGCTCCTGGGGGGCCCTTCGTTCTAGGGCCGTTCGATCAGTGCATTCTCGCGCAGAATTACCGGGCCGCGATTATAGCATTCGGTCTCATTTGTATCCCTGTGGATGCGCGCGGTGCCACTCCCACGCGCTGGCGATGATGGCTTCCAATTCAGGATACTCCGGAGCCCAGCCGAGCTCGTTGCGGATTTTATCCGAGCCGGCGACAAGGCGCGGCGGATCTCCCGGGCGGCGGTCGGTCTCGACGGCGGGGAGCACATGACCCGTGACCTGACGGGTGGTATCGACCACCTGCCGCACGGAGTAGCCGGATCCGTTGCCTATGTTGTAGATCATCTGACTGTCCGGTTTGATCGCTTCCAGGGCAAGCAGATGGGCCGAGACCAGATCCGCGATGTGGATGTAGTCGCGGATGCAGGTTCCGTCCGGCGTGGGGTAGTCTGTTCCGAAGATCTGCACCTCGGGGCGCTGATCGAGCGCCACCTGAAGGACGAGCGGGATCAGATGGCTTTCGGGATTATGGGCTTCGCCGCGATCCGGCAGGGCGCCTGCCGCATTGAAATAGCGCAGCGCGGCGTAGCCAATCCCATGCACACGTCGGTACCAATCCAGGAGGCCTTCCACCATCAGCTTGGTCTGCCCGTAGGGGTTGCCGGGTTTGAGCGGCGCATCCTCCGTGAGAAGCTCATTGCTTGAAGCGTACACAGCCGCCGAAGAGGAGAAGACCAGCCGCTTGACCTCGGCCTGAACACAGGCCTCCAATAGCCACAGCGAGTTGTGGACGTTATTCTCGAAGTACTTCCCGGGCTCCTTCATGCTTTCGCCGGCTTCAGCAAATGCCGCAAAGTGCATCACCGCATCGTATGGCTCGCTTTTCAAGGCCTTGAGCGCGGCCTCATGGTCGCCGAGATCGGCTTCGATGAAGTCCGCGCCTTCCGGCATGGCCGCCCGATGGCCGGTTACCAGCGAATCGAGGATGGTTACCCGATGGCCGGCTTCCAACAGCGTCGCGGCCGCCGCAGATCCGATGTACCCCGCGCCTCCGGTCAGAAAGATCTTCACTGGCTACTCGAAAGGGAAGTCATATCGGTTCGGCGCGAGGGGAATGGGTATCGAGCGGCAAGTTTCATTGATTTTCGATCTCCAGATTCGCCATGGAGGCCACAAGGTGCTTGATGCCCACCTGCTCGAAGTTGACGGTGACCT
>JBGMQN010000131.1:21871-28792 GCA_048054495.1 Anaerolineales bacterium | reverse complement strand
GCCATGGAGGCCACAAGGTGCTTGATGCCCACCTGCTCGAAGTTGACGGTGACCTGCTCATCGTCGAACTCTAACTGAGTCTCAAGCACGATACCTTCGCCGAACTGAGGGTGGATCACCCGCATGCCGGCCAGGTAGCGCGCCTCGGTCGGCACCTGTTCGCGACCTTGCCAACTGGTTTCCCTGGCGTACGTGGCCTGTGCCGGCGTGCGCATCCCGATCAGGTCACCCTCGATGAGATCGGCCGGCAGATCGTCCAAGAAGCGGGAGGGGTCTGTCAAAGAGGATACGCCCCTCGTGCGTCGGCGGAAGGTGCGCAGCAGAATCACCCGATCCTGAGCGCGGGTCAGCCCGACGTAGAAGAGACGTCTCTCCTCCGCCATGGCCTCCGGGTCATCCTGAGAGCGATAGTGCGGCAGCTCGCCTTCGTCAAGCCCTATGATAAATACGATCGGGAACTCCAGCCCTTTTGCTGCATGCAGGGTCAGCAAAGTGGGCGCGTTCATGTTCTCGGTCAGCGTGTCCTGGTCGGAAACCAGGGCTACCTGTTGTAGGAATTCGACCAGGCCAAGCTCGCTGAACTCCTGAGCAACACCGCGCAGCTCCATAACATTGGCCCAGCGATCCTCATCGTTGCCTAAATACGCACGATACCCAACATCCTCAAGTATCCGGTCGATCAGAGAATCCAGCAAGACCTGGTCCTTGATCTCAAGCCAGCCGCTGAGCAGCGCGCCGAACTTGGCAAGCGGAGCGCGGGCTCTTGTGGGGATGCCTGCAACTTCTACCCCTCGACCGAGCACGCGCAGAGTTTCGACTGGGGTTGCCGAGGCCTGGTCGGCGGCGGCCCGGAGTGCGGCGAGCGTCTTGTCTCCGATAGCTCGAGGCGGAGTACTGATGGCGCGCTCCAAGCTCACCTGATCCGCGGGGTTATGAATTAGGCGCAGGTAGGCGATGAGGTCCTTGACTTCCTTACGCCCATAGAAGCGCTGGGCGCCGACGAGCCGGTAGGGCAGGCCGGCTCTCAAGAAGGCCTCCTCGATGGCACGCGATTGGGCATTCGTGCGGTACATAACCGCACAGTCTCCTGGCTCGGCTACCCCGGTCAAGGTAAGCATGGAGATCTTCTCCACGACGAACTGACCCTCTTCGTCCTGATCGTAGGCCTCGTGGACCAGGATCGGATCTCCGGTCCCGCGTTCGGTGAAGAGCTGTTTGCGCTGACGGTCGGGTTGACGATCGATCACGGCCATGGCCGCGTCGAGGATGGTCTGGGTGGAGCGGTAGTTTTGTTCCAGCAGCAAGGTATTTAGATCAGGGAAATCCTCTCGCAGGCGCTGCACATTACGGTAATCCGCCCCGCGCCATCGATAGATCGACTGATCGGGGTCTGCCACGACAAAAAGATCGGGCTTGGCCCCCGCGAGCATACGCAGCAGAGTATATTGTGCGGTGTTTGTGTCTTGGAATTCGTCCACCAGCAGATGGGGATAGCGGCGCCGATAGGTCTGCAATGTCGGCTCATGCTCGCGGAAGAGTTTGATCGGCAGCAGCAACAAATCGTCGAAGTCGAGGGCGTTGCTGGCCAGCAAGAGCTCCTGATAGCGCTCGTAAACCCGGCGCGTGATCTCAGTGAAATACGTGTCGCTTGAGAAGGCCTGCGGTTCTATCATTTCGTTCTTGGCGCGCGATATGGATGCGTGAACACGTATCGGTTGAACCTGCTTCGGATCCTGATTGAGTTCCTTGAGCGACTGGCGTACCAGTGACAACTGATCCGCATCATCGAATATGACGAAGTCCCGCGTGACGGGCAGCCGATCGGCCTCGATACGCAGAATTCGGGCGAATGTCGAATGGAAAGTGCCCAGGCGGGGAACGCCCGACGTGCGCGAGTCTCCCAGGAGAGATAGAGCTCGGCCTTCCATCTCGCGGGCAGCCTTGTTCGTGAACGTAAGCGCCAGGATCTCCGCCGCAGGGACTTTCAGTTCCTGAATGAGGTATGCCAGACGGTAGGTGAGGACGCGGGTCTTGCCGGATCCCGGCCCAGCCAGCACCAGGACCGGACCGGGAGCCGCGGTCACTGCCTCGCGCTGCTGTGGGTTGAGGCCGCTCAGCAGATCCACCTAAAGCTTCCGCCTCAGGTCCAGCAGCCCGGACGAGGCCCATAGCTCCGAGAGGGGCTGCTCGGGCAGGGCCATCACACGGCTGTCCGCGAAGTACGGAAAGTCGAAGTGGATTTCATCGCCCGCCGATTTACGCGGGATGGGCATCAAACGCGCGGTCAAGGGTTTGTCATGCCGCAGGGCGAGCGCTCCAAGATCAACCAAGAGCGCGGTCAAAGATTTGTGATCCACATCACCGGGGAGCGGAATGGTATCCAGCCCGGTCCCGCACACCGTGGATAAGAGCAGCAGGTCCTTCAGATCCAGGCGGCCGCTGGCAGCCCGTTTCGCCAGCACCGAATCTTCAAGCACAGGAAGGAACAGGCCGCAGAAGCCAGTACGCTGAAATCGTGCTTGATCCAGGCAGTCCGCCAGGAAGGCGGCGCCGGCCACAGTCCCATGCAGGCCGGCCTCTGCCCCGCTGAGAATCTCGAGCGCAGTTCCAAGCGATCGCTCCGGCTCAGGGAACGGTGCCAGCGAGAAGTCGATTCCCAAGAATCGAATCGAGTGTTCCGAGGCGATCGGTTCTGCGGTCAATGTTAGCGCGGCGGCGTGCGTCTCGATGGAGGACACCAGATGCTGTCGCACCTTAGCGAGTGATCCGGCTTCCCGTACGCTCTCGACGGCCAGGTCCGCCGATTCGGTCGCTACGGCAATCGCCGCGCGTCCACCTCCGTGGTAGGCAGCTGGAAAGAATGGCCCTCCCGGTGGCACGTTGGCAAGCGCCGCGAAGCGTAGATTCGAGAATCCGTCGGATGAGATAGTGGAGGCGCTGAGAATAGCCTGTGCGCATGCCTCAGCCGCGCGTACGGAGAGCCCGAATTCTGGATCGGCGAAAAGGCCCGAGCAGAAGACGATATCGGCCGCGCCCAAGATGTCCGGAATCACCTCGAACCCTTCCGGCTCTTCCGGAAGTGCTGGGCCGATATTGGCGTAGTCGACGCCGTGCACAAAGCACTGGGCCTCTAGATCACTGGCAAATGTAGGCCGCTCACTCGGGGGGACAGGAGCCGTAATCTCGGAAGGCGGCGGGGTAGAAAGCCGAAGCGTCTGAACCTCATAGCCTGCCTGATCCAATGCATCCCGCATATCGTGCATGCAGGAGGCCACAGTCTGGATGCTATCCGGATTCAGCGGCCAGCCAGGATCTAAGAAGCCCGTGATGGCGCGAATTTTCATTCGCCGCCCCGGGCGCGCATCGATGCAAGCGGATGGGATTTGGCTAGAAGGTCAGCTGGAGATTTCAGGAGCTCGGTTTGGCTGCCTTGACCACGGAGGTGAAGGCTTTTGGGTCGCGCACGGCCATGTCGGCCAGGTACTTGCGGTTGATACGAATATCGGCCTCTCGCATGGCGTGAATTAAACGGCTGTAGGTCGTCCCATTCAGACGTGCGGCGGCGTTGATGCGAGCAATCCACAGGCGGCGCAGATTGCGTTTCTTAGTGCGTCGATCACGATAGGAATACCAAAGGCCCTTAGTGCGCGCCTCTTTTGCGCGCCGGAACAGATTGCGCCTGGTTCCGTAGTAGCCGCGCACTTGCTTGATGAGTCTCTTGTGTCGCTTGCGGGTAACGGTCCCGCCTTTCACTCGTGTCAAATTGAATGCTCCTCTATCACGAACCGCCGCCGCTTCGAGCGTTCGGATTGGCCTTGTATTTGCTGAGATACGGCGCGAGCCGGCGCACGCGCTTGCGAATGCCGGCCCCTTCCACGGAAATCATTTCCGAGAACAAGCGCTTGGTGCGCTTGGAGGTACGCCGTCGAAGATGGCTCTTACCGCCCTTAGTCCGGACCAGCTTGCCAGAGCCGGTCAAGCGAAAACGCTTGGCGGTGGCCTTGTGCGTCTTGAGCTTGTATTTCCCTTTCTTGCTCTTCTTTGTCCTGCGGCCCATCCCTACTGCCTTTCATGAAAACCGCCGGGCTCCAAACTGCCCGGCGGCGGTTTGCCAGGGCTCTGGTTTACTTCTTTATTGGTGTGAGCACCATGAACATGGTCCGCCCCTCCATGCGGGGCGCCTGTTCGATCATTCCTACGTCTGCCAACTCTTCCGCGATCTGCTTCAAATCCTCCAGCGCGATCTCCGGATAAGTAATCTCACGCCCTCGAAACCGAATGCGGGCCAGCACCTTCTTGCCCTCGATCAGCCAGCGTCGGGCATTCTTAACCTTGAAGGACCGATGATGTTCGGAGGTCTTTGGCCGCAGCCGGATCTCCTTGACCTCTACCCTGGTCTGTGCCTTGCGCGCCTCTCGATCCTTCTTAGATTGCTCGTAGAGGAACTTCCCAAAATCGAGAACGCGGACCACCGGTGGTTCTGCTTTTGGCGCAACTTCCACAAGATCCAAATCGGCGGAATCCGCTGCGGAGCGCGCCTCATCAATGGTCACGACGCCCTTGTTTTCACCGTCCGCGTCGATCAAGCGGACTTGTGGCACCCTGATGTACTGGTTAATCCGGTAGTCAGATGCGCTGATGTTGAGAACCTCCCAAAGGCCATCAAAGCCGCTCAACACGCGCCCGAGCGGCTCGCGAGCATAATACCACGCGATCGGAATGCAGGTCAATCAAGCTCTTTGTCACGCGGATCAGCCTGACCTATGGGAGCCCATGAAGATTCTCTCCGCAAGGAAGGCCAGGCCAAAGGCGGCAAAGGGGGTCATCATCCAGGCAAGTGCGATCGCGAGCAGCCAGCGCAGCGGCGATTCCACCGCTGTGAGGATGAATTCCAACCACAGCGCGGCGGCCAGCAAAACTGCCGCACCGTTCAAGAGAATGCTCCGGGAGCGTACTGTTCGACTATGCACCCAGGTAGAGAAGGCAATCAGAGTAACCATGAGGGTAAGCAGCGAGAGCGCCGCGGACCACAGTTCCAGAGGGCTCGACATGAGAGCCGCGCTGAGTACCAGGCCGAGGATCACGAGCAAGAGCTGGATGCCGCTGGCTCTCATTCCGCTCCGATCGGCGTCTTGTAATCCACCGCGAGCGCAATACCCTCCGCAGGACGCACATCTGAGAACAAGTCTCCACTACTAGCACCGCTCGCAGCACCCTCTACCCGCACGAGCGGTCGAATCGACGATCCAGCAAAGAGTGGAAAGCGAATGTCCGTGCCTGGAGGCGGGAGAGCCCCTGGAGGTCCCCAATACCCGGCCTGACCCAGCAGCCACGTCTCCAGCGTGGAGCGATCAACCCCAACCGCGGCCAGCAAACTCTCAACCGCCCGGGTGAGCAGCTCGACATAGGCTCCCACATCGTAGGGCTGATCGCCTGGGTCACCCTCCCAGGCACGGACCTTCTCTGGACCGGGCACGTACACGAAGCGCAGCATCTCACCCGGGCTGAGCTCGACCCCGGCCTCGGTCAGCTGCTGTGCCACGCGGGCTGCGGGGGTACGCACGCGGTACTCTTCCGGCCGGCGAGACAAACGGTGAGTAACCACCAGGTCTCTGGTCGAAATCTCGCCTGCACGCAGCGCCCTCAGCTTCTCCTGTGCGCATGCCACTACTCGCGGGACGGCAGCTCGAAAACCGTCGATCCCTCGGGCCTGGGACAGCAGGGCCAACATCTCAAGCTGGGCATCCTTTATGAAGGGCGGCGTGTCGTGGCGACGGGCCTCCACGCCGCGCACCTTGACCGAGCCATCCTCATAGGCCCCAAAGTAGCGGTTGGCGACTGCGATTCTGGGCTCAGTTCGGGAGGGCAGGAAGGCCAGCCAGCTGTAGATGCCCTCTAAGCCCACTCGAAGACCGGTCTGGGTTTGAATACGATTCAGCAGTCGCTCGTAGTCCGCTCGATCGGCCCCCTCTCTCTGGATCCAAAGCCCATCCACATAAAGGTGCAGCACTCGGTAACCAGCCTGCTCGACCAACTCCTTGGCCTGCAGCAGGACCTCCCGCCCGTAGGCGTTGACTGCCTCGTGAGCCTCAATCCGGCCGAAGCGGGCGTTCTTGTAGCCCAAGTAGCCAAAGCAAGTCACCAGCAGCCACTTGTGAGCAGAGTAGCGCCGCTCGAAACGCTGCCGCTTCGGATCGCCCGGCGGCAGCTCTCGGATCATGTCTTTATAGCGGTTGCGCTTCTCCAACAAGGGGGCGAGTGTCTCCGGAACCAGACCCACGCGGTGCCTGCAGATCGACGTTCCAAGCTCGGGCACCTTCTCGCCTTCGCAGCACTGGGCCCCCACCGTCTCAGGGGAGACGTTGAAATGCACCATGATGCTGGGATACATGGCGGTGAAGTCCAGTTCAGCCACACCCTCATACAGCCCGGCAATCGGCAAATAGACCAGACCCCCTTTGTCGGCCGCAAACAGATCTAAGCCGGTTTTGAGAGATTCGGGTTGCCGTTTCTGCCAGGGCACCAGAACACCGCGGCGGTGTGCGGTGGCCACCTGCATGGCACTGATCCCAGTTCCCGTGGAGACACGCGCCACGGTCTGTACCGGGAGCCCGCTGACCCGCGCGATTTCCAGGATGCCATCGAGTCCGTAGTAATTGGTGAGAAACGCGTTCTGCCGGTCCAGGTGCCAGCGACCGAACAAGGTGTGCTGTTCGTTACGGAACAAGATCCTGCCGTACGAGAAGTAAGAATGGGCTCCTTTGTGCTGAACCGCCTGCCTGGGATCTCGGTTGAGCGGCAGACGGATTCCGTAGTGACGCGACAGGCGCAGAAGGCGAGGCAGGATGTAGTTGTCTCCGTACGCACTGATCAAGACGTCAGGGTCGAATCGCTCGAGCAGGTGGCGCAGACCAAGCACCA
>JBGMQN010000131.1:12659-21771 GCA_048054495.1 Anaerolineales bacterium | reverse complement strand
CTGATCAAGACGTCAGGGTCGAATCGCTCGAGCAGGTGGCGCAGACCAAGCACCAACTGACGACCCTTCCGTCGCGGAAAGCGGTAGCGCTGCCGTTCGACCTCGACCAGCAAATCCCTACACTTTCCCTTATCTGACTCAGCCGCGACGGAGCGAGTAGGATCCTGAAGATCTCCATCCAAACGGAGGGTCATAACCCGCAGCGGAGGGAGCTCGTAGTCTGTATCCCAAGGGGTGTCGAGCGCTTCGATGCGCTGGACGCGACCCTGCGATTGGTCGATCGCGCAGTAGGCGAGCGGGAAGAGCTCGCGCGCGAGAACGTACCGCTGGGGCAAGGGAATGTCGGCGTCGTAGTAGGTGAGGTCGGGGAAGGCCCGGCTCGCCTGCCGAAAGAGACGTGGAAGCTCACCGGGAATTCGCACGCGCACTTCCAACACTTCTATCTTCCGATCCAGGAACAGATCGAGGCGCTCGGTCAGCCGCAGCTCGACCGGAGCGCGCCTTCTAGTAAGGGCCGCACTCAGCGCACGCAATCGATCTCGCGATCCCTGGGCATAGAAGCGCGGGCTGAACGTGTCATGCAGTTCGTGTGGTCGACCCTCGCGGTCGATCAACCACACCGACATTCCGCTGCCAGAGGGATAGGCGTCGAAGAGCCAGGCGAAGAGGGTCGACATAGCTACTCCCGAGACCGCGCCTGGCTCAGCAAGGTATCCAGTTCGCCCTGCAGCCGCAGGAGGTGCTTGTGTTCCTCCACCAGCATGGCCAGCAGCATGATCTCAAACGGAAGCAGATGGGAGGCGTAGGCGGAAGCCGCCAGGTGATGCCGCGCGGAGGCCAGAAGATCGTCTAGGGCGCGCTGGTCCTCTCGTCGCAGCGCGCGCCGAAATCGCGCGAGGGAGGCCTGCTCCTGCAGGAAGGCCTGGGTAATAGAGGGAAGGGTGCGTCCCATGCGACGAATCTCCGTTCCTAGAGCAGCCGTGGTTGCTCGACGGCCTCTGCCGTTGGCGGACGCAACATCCAGGTCGTGTCCGCCGCGACCTGCAATTGCTCGAGCAGCTTCCAGCGCTCCTTTACCATCGTCTTCGGTTCCCGAGCTCCAACAACGACCGGACCTACGGCAGCCAGCCGCTTCAGATGCGCTATCACCTGGGTGAGCAATCGCTCGACATCTCGCAGTGGGACACTCTCGTCATAAAAAGTGTTCAGCAGGTCAAGGATCAGCACTGGCGAGAGACTGGCGTGCGCTTCCTCAATTAGTTGCGCCAGCTGGTAACAGGTGAAAGCGCGCGACAGGCACAGGCGGCCCAATACAGCCTCGGGCTGGGGGGTCATGCGGCGAGCCATCCGGGCCACGAAGTATCCGTCGAAGCGGTTGCCCCCGTCGAATACCCGCGGCCTTTCGCCGCGGGCGGCCAGCCACGTGAACATCGTGAGCAGCGTCTGAGTCGGAGTGTGTGCGCCCCATATCAGCGAAAAGCATGGCTGCTGAGCGGCGGCCAATACCGCTGGGGGGACAAGAGGCTGGGGGGTCAGAAGCATGAGATCTCCAGTTGAGGGGCTAAGGAGGGCCGGCCCTCTGCGGTAGAACGTCCCTCCCTCCACTCCGGCCGAGAACGTTCGCGGGATACTCAGGGAGCAGTGATTAGAACGTGTGTTCTACTTTACGCATTGGGAGTGAGAATCACCATCCCATGAACGGGGGAACCAGGCGTGGGATATGGCCTCCCCCGCGCGGGGGAGGCTGCCAGCGAGGGCTGTCGGCCAACCAGAAGTGACCGGCGCGGCTCGATTCGTTGAAAGGTGCCCTGTTCAATGATATAAAGATCACCAGGGGGCAGACGCGCCCAACGCACCTCAAAGGATTTACCAACCTAGGTCCGGCCACCACCCGGTCCTTGTGACCTCCAGTAGGGGGGAGCGTAGAGCGAGCTTGGAATCGGTGGGAACGGGCCTGGTTCTCCGGGTCCCTATCCATCAGACGGAAGCTTATGTTTACCTGTGACCTGAAACCGCGTAACCCATGTCTCTAGAACCCAACACACTACTTAACAAACGCTATCGGATCCTCGAGCAGCGGGGCGGAGGCGGAATGGGTGCCGTCTATCGTGCGCACGATCGGAATCTGGACGTTGAGGTGGCGGTTAAGGAGAACTTCTTCGTCTCGGCCGAGTCTGCGCGCCAGTTCCAACGCGAGGCACACTTGCTTTTCGAGCTGCGCCACCCCGGATTGCCGCGGGTGATGGATCACTTCGTTGTCGAGGGCCAGGGACAGTACCTGGTCATGGATTACATCGAAGGCGATGACGGACGGGAAATACTTGAAAAGAACGAAGGCCCCCTGGACGAGGAGACTGTCATGGATTGGGCGATTCAGATCCTTGAGGCCCTCAAGTACCTGCACGCCAGGCAGCCGCCCGTCATCCATCGCGATGTCAAGCCCGCCAACATCAAGATCACGACTGCGGGCCGGGCGATGCTGGTGGACTTTGGTCTTGCGAAGGAATACGACTCCACCAAAAGCACGACGGTTGGCGCGAAGGCCTTCACGCCAGGCTTTGCCCCGCCCGAGCAATACGGGCAAGGCCGTACCGATCCGCGCACGGATGTTTACTCATTCGGAGCTACGCTCTACAACCTGCTAACGAACAAGGTTCCGGCGGACGGGTTGCGGCGCGCAATGGGCAAGGAACGTCTGATCGCCGTGCGCGATCTCAATCCGCGTGTCTCGCCTCATGTGGCGGCCGCGATCGAGCGCGCCACGGAAGTCAAACCGGAGGACCGATTCGAGAGCGCAGAGGCATTCGAGGCCGCGCTGCTTGCGGCGAAGACCGTGGTTCATAGTCCCGCCACTAAGCTGGCCGCGGCCGCCCCGGCGCAGCCGGTCAAAGCGCCTGCTGCTCGCCGTTCGATCATGCCCATCATTATCGGGGCGGTCGTGCTGCTGGCGATCGGCGTAGGAGGCACACTGCTGCTAACCGGAAAGGTCCCTGGGAGCGGCGGCTCGCCTCCGCCTACCGAGGCCCCCTTGCCGACCTCCACCGACGAGCCGTTCGTAGCGGCGGCGGGTCCTACCGAGGAGCCAACCGATCCTCCCGAGCCCACGGCAACTCCGGTGCCAACCGAAGTACCTGCTCCCGCCGAGAGCCCGACCCCCGCCGCAACTCCCAGAGGCGGCGGGCCCGGACAGATTGCCTTTGCCAGCGAGCGCTTCGGGTTGCCCCAAGTCTTCCTGGTCGATCTAAATGGAGAGAACCTAACACAGCTTACGACCCTGGCCGATGGCGCTTGCCAGCCAAGCTGGTCCCCCGACGGCGAGCGTCTGCTGTTTACCTCACCCTGCCGTGAGAAACGCGACCGGTATCCCAATGCCGCCATCTACGTCATGAACGCTGACGGAAGCGGGATTTCGCCTTTGATCAGCTTAGTGGGCGGGGTCTACGACGCGGATTGGTCCGAGCAGGGGATCGCGTTCACCTATCTGGAAAACAACCAGCCATCGCTCTGGATGGCTGGGCCCGATGGCCGCGCGCCGGTGAAAATCAGCCGCGGGACCGCACGCGATCGTCAGCCGAGTTGGTCGCCGAGTGGAGACCGATTGGCTCTGATGAATACTTCGCGCGCGGGCAGTGCCACCATTTTCTGGGTATTTGCGGATGGCTCATTCACCGGTTCAAATCCAGATCAAGTGACCCGCGAGCAGGTGGCCAACGAACCCGGTTGGTCACCCCAGGGCAACTTGATCGCCTATGCCTCCAATCAACATATCTGGGTCGTCCCATGGGATTCAGTTGGCTTTGGTGCAGTGAGGATTTCAGATAAAGGCCCGAACGACGGCCCGGCTTGGTCACCTGACGGGCAGTGGATAGCCTTCGAGACCTGGCGGGATGCGGCCAACCACGACATCTATATCATGACCAAAAATGGAGGCCAACCCATGCGACTTACCAGCCACACCGCGGCCGAGTATCAGCCGGCGTGGAGGCCTTAGATCCGCCAAAGGTGGCTCGCCGACGCAGTTGATCACCCGCGCGGCTGATGGTGACTGTGGCTGTAAGTGATGCCCCAGCCTTCGCCGCGCTGGGCGTTTCAATGCATTGAAGCGCCCTAGCTTCGATCGAAGAATTCCAGGATTTGCCCCGCGACTTCTTCGCCCGAGTCTTCTTGCAGGAAGTGACCCGCGCCCTCGATCGTGATGCGCGGCTGTTCACGCGCGGCAGGTATGAGCTGGCGGAAGAAAATATGCCCCCCCCGCGTCACGGGATCCGAGTCGGAAAACATCACCAAGACCGGCTTTTTCCATGTGGATAGGACCTCGCGCGCGGCGTGCATCTGGGCCGCGCCCGGGTCCTTGGGCGAGAGCGGAACCAGCGAGGGCCAGACCATGGCGCCCGCCTTGTAGGTAACATCCGGGAATGGCGCCTCGTAGGCGGCCAGTTCCTCCGGCGAGATCTGGTCCGCCTTGCCCAGTCCGCCTCTTATGATGCGTTTGATCGGCATGTCGCTCAATCCTTGCGAAAACTCCAGCCAGCGATGAAAAGAGTCCGGCATGCGACTGGTCCCATCGGGCAGCCCGGTGTTCATGATCACCAGACGCGCCATGCGCTCCGGCATCTCACTGGCCACGGTAAGACCGATCAGCCCGCCCCAGTCCTGCACCACCATATTGAGCTCTCGAAGGTCGAGCGCCTCAATGAATTCGGTCAAGGTGTCGCGATGCAGTGCAAAAGAATAGTCTTCCTTCTTGGCCGGCTTATCGGAGCGGCCAAAGCCGGGGAAATCCATGGCCAGCACGCGATAACGCGGCGTAAGAAGCGGGATCATTTTGCGGTAAAGGTAGGACCACGAGGGCTCGCCATGCAGACACAGCACGACCTCGCCCTCTCCTTCGTCCACGTAGTGAATCCGATTTTCCCCGATTTCCAGGTAATGCGGGGCAAACGGAAAGCCGGGCAAATTCTCAAACCGTTCGTCAGGGGTCCTTAGTGATGACATTATTCTCCTAGGGTACCAGCGTCTTGCTCCGAAAGGGATGCTCCTTTACCTTGCTCGAGAAGCTCTTGCAAGCGGGGATGCTCCGCGTAGTAGCCCCAATAGCGCGGCGGCAGGAGAGCCGCGATGCGGCACATGATTTCATCCGCGTTCTTCCTCAGTGACTCCGTCCGGTTGTTTCCATCGAGAGCTGGAAGCCTGAAGGGCTTCCCCATTCGGAGTGTGAGTTCGGGGCGCCGCAGCCGCAGAAACAGCGTTCGGAAAGCCTGATCCGTCCCAATGAAGCCTGCGGGCACGACCTGCACATTGGTCTCGGCCGCAAGGTAGGCGGCGCCGGTCTTGGCACGCTGCAGCGCGCCATTCCTGCTGCGAGTGCCTTCCGGGGCCAGCGCAAAGGGCCCGCCGGAGTTCAACCAGTTAATGGCCTCCTGTAGCGCTGCACGGTCCACCTTGCCGCGCTGAATGAAGATGCCGCCGCTGATGTATATGATCGGGGCCAGAAGCGGATGGCTGCTCCACTTTGCGGCTACCCATCCCTTGATGTTCCGGTCCCCAAGGAATGTGAACCCCAGCGGGATGTCCACCATACTCATATGGTTGGTGACAAGGAGAAAGGCGCCCGACTCGGGGAGATTCTCTCGCCCCTCGATCTTTGGCTTTGAGAGCAAGTTGACCAGGGCGGAGAAGATCCCGCGCATCAGACGGTAAGGCATTTCAGCCTCGATTGTAGACGCACAATCGGGGTGTTACAATCCGCGCCCGGCGCCGGCCCGCAAGGTGCGGAGTACAATCGCCGGCAAAACAGGGATCACACGAAGATTGGGATGGAACCGCACCGCGACCCGCTGGAGGGTGTTCCAAAGGATATGCGTGTGCTAGGGACTAGGAGGATCACTGCATGAGTTCAACGCTCGAGCGGACCGCCGCAGGGCCAAGCTCGACGACGAGCAAGCCCATACACGCTTGGCTCAGACAGCTGAGAGTGGGCTACGTAGCGGACGAGACCAGCGCCACGATGGATGTGTTCGCTGAACGGTTATTAGAGCAGTTTGCTGCTCTGGGACACGAAGCGCTTGCCGCACCAGAAGGCCATATCGATGTTTTGTTTGCTACGGCTCGCTACGGCGAGCCGGTTCCATGGAGGCGAGCGCTCTTCTTCACAGCTCGTCGGCGTTTTGGTCTTGAAAACGACCCGGAGATGTTCACGCTCGTGGATATGACCTTGGAAGAATACAAAAGTGCACTTGAGCACTTTGAAAGCGTGCTGGACCGCGAGCCGCCGGATCCGGCGGACTTCGAATTTCCGGGGCTGGCTCCGGATTCTTACCACGTGCTGCTCGAACAGGGTCGCCGGGGAGGTCCGATCATGGCGCTCGAGCGTCTGGTGCAGGCTCACGCCAAGAGCATCCGGGTCATCCTGATGGTGGGGGATGGGAAGCCGCTCTGGGCTCACAACTTTGATTTAGTGGGGGCACACCCCAAGATCGAGCTGGCCGACGAGGCCGGCTATCGGGACCTGGTGATGCGCCTGGTGACCGTGATGAGCACCGAAGAGGTGACGCACCACCAAGTTGTAGGCGAGCCAGTTCCCAATTCGGAGTGGGTCGACTCGGAAGGCCGAAAGGGCATGCTTGAGGTCGGGCCCGCACTAGGACGCCGGAATTTCTTCACCGAGATGGTGCGGATTTCCGACCTGGTTCAAGTACCGGCGGTCTCCCAGGGCGTGGCCAATCAATACAGCGAGGGCTGCTTCGCAACCTGGGATCGTGGACTTGGTGCGTTGATCTCCACGGTTACGGGGAGCGCCCGGCCGGTTGAAAAGGATGACCTGAAGGATCAGGATCTTGCGGTGATTGTGGGCGTTCGCGACGACGGGCTCGGAGCGCTGGTCAGGCACGTAGAGGGTAAGCAGAACGATCCGCCCTCATCGGAGGCGGCAGAGCTGATGGACATGGACAGCGTGCTCCCGCGTATCGAATTCGACGGAACCCAGGTGCCCGTGGTTCGTTCGAAGCTGCATGGGCATAGGGGAATTGCCAGCTACGATCCGGCTCTGGTGGAGTATGCGCCGCTGGATCCCCCTTACTATCACTACCCCGTATCCTGCGCGACCTCGGCACAGGCGGAGGGCATCAAGGGAGCCTTTTCTCGAACTGAAGCGCTGCAGAACCCGGATGATCCGCGCCAGCTCGCCTTCACGGTGCTTCCGGGGCATGGAGTGATTATTGCTGAGAAGTGGGTGCCCGGGAAGGCGCCGTTCCAGCTGATGTGGGAGGCAATGGATTCGGGAGCGCTCCAGGTGGACAATCACGTGCCGCAAGGCCTGTACGGGTATACGGAAAATGAGGAAGGGACAATGGTTCTGGACGAGAGCTAGGATCGTCTAGGTTCTACAACTCGTGAGCCGGTCGCCTGTGAGCTGCCGGCTTTTGCTTTCTCAGCAAATCTGAATGGCTCGATCATGGCATCGGCAGAGATCAATAATCTTCTGAAGCACCACGCAGCTGCGAAGGCGGTGGTCCGCAGGCCGAATTATGCTAGGCTTCATAAAGGACTCTCCACACTTATGTAAACACTAGCAAACAAAGGGAGTGCCGAATGGCCGAGGGTGATGCATCTGGAGAGCAAGCAAATGCAGGGGCAGGAGGGCTTCCACGATGGGTGCTGTGGGTGGGCCTAAGCGTATTGGTTTTGGTGCTCCTGGGGATCTGTGGTGCACTCGTGGTTACCCTGGACCTGCTTCCCAGCACCAAACAGCCGACCCCGATTCCTAGCCCGCCTCCTGCGGTATCAAGCATCGAAATCGCACAGCCCAGCCAGAGCTCAACGGTGGATATTTCCAAGCCGGTCGAGGTGAGCGGTGTAGGGACCGGACTCTTCGAGGGCAACCTCGTGGTGCAGGCCTTCGATGGGCAAAATAACCTACTTGCCGAAGCTGCGACCATCATCGACAGCCCGGACGCGGGCACGGGCGGATCCGGACCCTGGACCGTGACCCTGAACCTGTCAACGCCGGCCGACCCAGATGGGCTGATCTTCGCCTTTTCCAATTCGCCCGCGGACGGCTCAATCACGGCTTCCTCGAGCGTGGAGGTGGCCTACGTCGACTCAAGTGCCGGCAAGCCCGCCATCGTCATCATCGACCCTGATAATGGTTCCGTGGTGGACATCACGAAACCGATCACGGTCGTGGGAGGGGGCGTAAGTCTTTTCGAGAACAATGTCGTCGTGCGCGCGCTCGACGAAACGGGCAAGGTGCTTGCGGAGCAAGCGGTCACCACAAACGCCAGCGAGCCGGGGGGCGCGGGCCGCTGGTCGGTGAATTTGACGTTCCAGGTCACGGGCGGCACCAGTGGTCGCATTGTCGCTTTCTCGCCCGCGGCGGATGGCAACACGCCGGATGCCGCAGACGAAGTAGCCGTCACTTACGGCGCGGCCCCCACCGCGACACCGGGGCCAACCTCCACACCGACCCCAACCCCGGCTCCCTCAACGCTAACGATCGCCGAGCCGCAAAATGGGGCAGTGGTGGCCGTCAACCAGCCCTTCACCGTGAGCGGAACTGGCTCCAATCTGTTTGAGAACAATGTTGTCGTGCGCGCTTACGATCAGAACGGCACGATTCTCGCCGAGCAGGCGACGATCCTCGACACGGACACCCTCGGTGGGTCGGGTACCTGGAGTGCGACTCTCACCGTAACCGTACCGGTCGAACCAGGCACGCCGGGACATATCACGGCCTTCTCGCCCTCGCCGGTGGAGGATGAGCCACCCACGGCATCCAGCATCGCGGTTACCTATGGCCAGAAGCCCGCGACTCAGGCTCGGATCGATATTGTTTTCCCAACGCACTCTTCGGTCGTGGATGCCAATGCCCCCATTGACGTGATGGGAACCGGCGCGGGACTGTTTGAAAACAATGTAGTGGTGCAGGCTCTGGACTGGGAGGGGAACGTTTTGGCGGAGGCGGTTTCGATATTGGACCCAACCGAACCCGGTGGCGAGGGCACCTGGTCCGTCCAGCTCACGGTGCGGGTGGAGCTACCGACGCCGGGCTTGATCGTAGCTTTCTCGCCCTCAGCCACAGGTGGCAACCCCGACGCGTATGATGGAATGGGAG
>JBGMQN010000131.1:0-12559 GCA_048054495.1 Anaerolineales bacterium | reverse complement strand
GCTTTCTCGCCCTCAGCCACAGGTGGCAACCCCGACGCGTATGATGGAATGGGAGTGATCTACAATGTGCCCGTTGCTGTGCCACCCATCGCGCCCACTCTGCTACCCACGGCGGAGCAGCCCATTGTGCCCTCGCCTGAGCCAACCGCAGAGGCTACCGCAGTCCCAACTGCTGAGCCAACAGCAAGCAGCGGCGGCTAGCTAGCCTGGGCAATTCAAAGCGCACAAAAAGCCGGTCGCGACTGCGACCGGCTCTCTTCTTCAGCCAAATGCGGGTGAGTGATCTGGGAAGCGAACTTCGAGCTAACCCAACAATCCTCCAGCCGCCGCCGCGCCGAATCCCAACAGGCCAACAACGAGCCCTGCAATGACGGTTATGGCAATGATCACGACCCAGGCGACCACCACCGTGATAATCACTTGCAGCCACTTCAAATCCAGGGCCTCTTTGACGGCGACAAACCACGCTACCAGGCCCGCCAGTGTGGCTGCCAGTTGTGCGAGCGACACGATACTGGACAGCGCCACACTGATTGCACCCAGGACCCCCAGCACTCCTACAGCCTGCCAGACATAGGCCAGTCCGAGGGTTCGAACGAGCTCATTGAAGGTCACTTCGGCCTTGAAGATCGCCCGTCCGATCCAGTTCACGACTGCAACGGCGACCGCAAAGCCCACCAGCGCAAAGATGATGCCGATGAGCGTGCGCACGAGCCAGCCGCCGAGATCATCAAAGCCCCCTACGGCACTTGCGCCAAGCTGGCCCAGTATGCTGACTACGGCGACAATGATCCAGGCGGTGCCTGTAAAGGTCGTGTCGTGCTCGACCTCCGCGTAGACACCCTTTCTGAACGTAAAAGCTCCGATGATGCGATCCATGTTTCCTATCCTCCTGTGGCCAGCTTCGGCGAATGAGTGCGCTGACTCACCCTGATAACCCCTCGGGTCGAAGAGCGTTCCGGCCGATTAGAGCCACCCGGGCATCTCCTCCAGCGACGACAGCGGTTCCATGCCAGCCACCCTTGTCTTCAGCGCTCGAGCTCCTCCTCCCAGAGGTCCAGCCCCTGCACAAGCAATCGCAGCTCAGACTTACTGTGCACGCCTAGCTTGGCGAGCGTGCTGCGGATGTGCGACTTCACCGTCTCGCCAGAGATACCCAGTTTGTAGGCGATTTCATGATTGGTCTTTCCTAGGGCCGTCAGGCGGGTCACATCTCTCTCCCTGGGAGTGAGGATCCCGACTGCGGCCTCGGCCCGGACTCGATCCGGCTCCTGGTCCAGTCCCCGCGTCAGTATCTTGGCCGCCAACATCTCCGGAGCCCACCTGCGGGCGAACGCAGCCAGACGCAGCCGGGAGGAGAGCTCTGGGCCGAGGCGAAACGACAGACTCGGCTGATACTCGACCGCGGACTCGCCGACTACCTGGACGCTATGGCGTGGATCGAGGGGGTAGCCTCGTTCTACCCGGGAACCGTCCGGTCTATCCGAGTACACGAAGCGATCCGGCCGGACTCCATTCCGGGGCCGGCGTTCTGGGTGAGTGGAGGGGCGACCGCTCTGGTTCTTCGAAGCCAAGGTGTTGTGATTATATAGAACAAACGTTCTACTGTCAATTGCCAGACAGATACGCGAGCACCATCAGCAGCACGAAGGCTGTACTAACGAGGAGCTGGCGCAGGCCGATCTTGCGCGGTGGTGAGCCGATCGCCGGGCGGAGGATGCCCTCCAATGCATCCAGGAACGTGACCCCAAACGCTGCAGGCACCAACGGAGGCACCCATCCAGCGAAAGCCAGACCCAGGCTCGCCAGCTGGTTGAAGCCGTTGTACATCAACGAGCGTCTCCCCATCTGAAGGCGTGCGCCCATTTCGGGGACACGCTCGAGGTGACGCTGCTCAAGGCGGACATAGACATGCACGATCGAGGCGGCCGACTGAAACCAGGTGAGCCCCCAGAGTATCCACGGCTCTTGATCGGACCCTCCACCGGAAACCCAGTAAGCGGCCGGCGCCGTGAGGGCCAGCGCGCCCGCGGCCAAGATCTCAACCCCCGGTCGCCGGCGTTCCTGACGTCGGCTTACCGACCAGAGATGCCATGAGAAAATCAGCACTCCAGGGATGGCCAGGAGCAGCAGCCGGCCCTGGCCTGCGCCCGCCAGCAGCGCCACGCCCACCAGAGCGAGCCCGGTGTAGATGGCGGACCAGATCAGCGCCGGGCGCAGCTCGTCCCGAGTGCGCCTGCCGCTCAAGGCTTTCACCGCAAGTGCTGCCGGTTGGCGCAGCAGGAACGCGAAGAGGGCGGTCAGCCCCAGCAGCCCGAGCAGCGGCCCCGGCTCACCGCCTGCCGCGGCGCCGATCAGCAGCGGACCGATCCACCAGATCCAGGCGCCGTGTTCGGCCGGGAGCGCGTAGTGTTTTCGCCAGATCCTGCGTGAGTTCATACGGATTGCGAGCTGATCTGCAGCCGGGTGTTTATGTGCTTGGCTCGAGACGGTAGATCACGCCGTTGTGGTCCGCCAGATAGACGGTTCCATCCGTGCCCGTTCCAAACGAGCTGATATTGAAGGGCGTGCTGAACAGCTTCGAATTCTGCCATTGACCGCTGGCATCTCGCAGCAGGCCCCATACGCCCCCGGAGCAATAGTCGCCATAAAGATACACGCCCTGCCATGAGGGGAGCTCGGGATCGCGCACAACCACCCCACCGGTTACCGAGCACCCGTCCGCCGGGTTTGGGTATTCCGCCACGGGATCGACCAGCCCTTCGGTGGCCTGGCTGGCAAAAGGATGCATTCCCTCCCGCAGGTTCCAGCCGAAGTTAGCGCCGCCCTGGGAGCCCGCCGCAAGGAAGTCGATTTCCTCCCATGCGTTCTGACCGACATCTCCGATGTAGAGGTCGCCGGTCAGGGAGTCGAAGCTGAAGCGCCACGGGTTGCGGAGTCCGTACGTCCAAATCTCCGGCCGTCCGCCGCCCGCGGCGAACGGGTTGTCACCAGGAATGGCGTAGGGCTCCGTCTCGCCGACCTTGATGCGCAGCAATTTGCCGAGCAGTGCATCGGGGTTCTGGCCATTTCCCTGAGGATCGTTCGCCGAACCTCCATCCCCGGTGGCGATGTAGAGGAAACCATCCGGTCCGAAGTGCAGATCGCCTCCGTTATGATTGGCAAACGGCTGGTCGATGCGCAGCACCACGGCTTCCGTGGCCGGATTGGTCTGCGCTTCCCCCAGTGTGGCCGTGAAGCGAGAGATCACCGTATCGCCACCCGCAATGGTGTAGTCGACGTAAAAATGCCCGGTGCGCGCAAACTCAGGATCGAACGCCAGCCCCAGCAATCCCTGTTCAGATGCGGAGCTATTGACTCGATCGCGTATATCTAGAAAGGGCTCCTGTAAAATAACTCCGTCCTGCAACACCCGGATGACTCCTCGCTGTTCTACGACAAAGAGTCGACTGTCCCCCGCGTGCCCGATTGCCACCGGTTTCTGGAAGCCGTCCGCTACCACCGACCACTGATAGTCAGAGGGATCGGGCAGCTCCGACACGAATTCAGGGGTCGCAGCAGGCGGAGGGGGGGTCTGCGTCGGGCTCGACTCTGGCGTCGGGAGGTCCGTCCGGGTCGGAATCGCAGCAGGCGCAGCGGTCTCGCTCGGCGTGGAACCAGCAAGAGGCAGGTTGCATGCTGCGAGCGACAATATCAGGGGCAGGAACGCGCGACGGAGATGCATGGGTAAAATTCTATGGATGAAGCACAACTTATACCAGCAAGAAGCGCAATCCGCACTTGAAGCGGTGCGTGAGGGCGCGCTGCTGGCGCGCCAGGTCCTCAGAAACTACGGCCAGCCTCACGAAGCAGGGCTGAAGGCGGTTCTCCAAGAGCAGGTATGACGAAGATCCTGATTGTGGAAGATGACCCGACCGTGCGCGAAACGCTCGCGCTGAACCTGCATGACGAAGGCTACGAAGTCGTGGAATCGGAGGATGGCGAGCATGGATTGGCGCAGGCGCGCAAGACACATCCCGACTTGGTTGTGCTGGACGTGATGCTGCCCAAGATGGATGGGCTGACCGTTTGTCGGATCCTGCGCAAGGAAAGCGACGTTCCGATCTTGCTGCTCACGGCGCGCGGTACGGAGACCGACAAAATCATCGGCCTGGAGACCGGTGCCGACGACTACATTGTCAAACCCTTCTCACTTGGCGAGTTCTTGGCCCGGGTGCGTGCTGCGCTGCGGCGCGGACCATCGGCCGCCCCGCCAACCGCATTTCAGGCGGACGATTTGAACCTAGACCTGGTTGCGCGGCGGGCAACCCTCGCCGGCACTGAGCTCCAGTTGGCCCCAAGAGAGTTCGAACTGCTAGCCACTCTCCTGCGCAATCGGGGAGCGGTCCTGACGAGGGAACTGCTGCTGGCCCAGGTCTGGGGAGAGGAGTACTCAAGTGACAGCCGGACGGTCGATGTGCACATCCGTTGGCTGCGGCAGAAGATCGAGAACGATCCCTCGAATCCGCAGCGTATAGTCACCGTTCGGGGGGTTGGCTACAGGCTCGAATAGTGGAACTCTGGCTCGCGCTTCTTCTGGCTCTGATCGCGTTCGGGTTTGCCGTGTTGTGGCGGCGAGAAGCACGATCGAGGCGCTGGTCCGAGGCAGGCCTGCGGACGGAGATCGACGCCCTGCGGATGCAGGTTGACGCACTTCAAGAGGGCATGGATCGGATTCAGCCTGCGCTCGTCGTTTCGAACGACCTGATGCTGGCTACTGACTCTGACCTGCGCGTGCGCTTCGCCAACCCTGCCGCCGAGCGGCAATTTGGCAACTTGGAGAACGCCGCGACACTGATCGGATACACCCACAACCTCGAGCTGGAGCGCCTGGCCCAGGACGCGCTGGAAACCGAGTCCGCCGATGGCCTGTCGCGGAACCTGCGCATTGAGGATCGCCCTTTCGAAGCGCGCGCAATGCGCTTAGGCCAGGGGGTTGGCCTGGCGTTAAGCGACGTGGCGGAACTCCAGCGGCTGAGCCGTGCTCGGCAGGATTTCATCGCCAATCTCTCCCACGAGCTGAACACACCCCTGACCTCGCTCCGACTGCTGCTGGACACCATGCTCTCTAAAGCGGGAGCAGATCTGAAGATGGCTGACGAATTGGCAAACAAGATGGCCATTGAAGTCGATGCCCTGCAGCAGATGACGGAGGAGATGCTGGATCTGGCGGCCATCGAATCCGGAATGCAGGTCGTGCGCCTGGTCGATGTGCCGCTGTGGGATCTGGCGATGGAGACGATGGTGCGCCAGCGCGACCAAGCGGCTCGAAAAGCCATCCAGATTGCGATGGACGTGGATGAGGGCTTGAAGGTCTTGGCCGATCCCAAGCAGGCCGGGCGGGCGATTCTGAACGTGTTGAATAACGCGGTCAAGTTCACACCCGAGGGCGGCGAGATTCGAATCCAGGGTGAGCACGACTCGGAGCAAGACATGGTAATCCTGACCGTTATCGACACGGGTCCTGGCATTCCGCCCGCGGAGCTCGGCCGCATCTTCGAACGGTTCTATCGCATCGATGGCTCGCAGCATTCGCCAGGTACCGGCCTGGGCCTGGCCATCTCGCACCACATCATGCGTGCCCACGCCGGTCGCATCTGGGCCGAAAATCAAAAGCCCCCCAAGAGGGGGGCCGTTTTCCACTTGGCATTTCAGCCCGCCTAGTGATTTACGAATCCCCATTCGGCTGTCATTTCAGCAACCCAGGGTGCGAGCCAAATGTTCGTCGAGCTTGGGTTAAAAGAGCTTAACCGTTCCTTGACTCCGGCTTAAGCGCACTCCAGTACCCTTTCGGCAGAGCGATGATGCGCACTCCAGGAGCAGACCACCGAATGCTCTCATTTCGCACCGCAATAGCCCTGTTGGTAGCCGCCATGATCCTGGCCGCTTGCGGGGGAGCGGCAACCGAACAAGCTGCGCAGCCAGCACCCACTGCGGCACCAGCGGCCTTGGCCCCCGAGCCACAACCAGGCGATGGTCTGATGCTGCCCGAAGTGAATCCGCTGGAAGTGAGCGGGGACATTATTTCCGCCGGCAGCTCGACGGTCTTCCCGCTGACCGAGCGGATGGCCGAGCGCTTCATAGACGAAGGCTACGCGGGCCAGCTCACGATTGACAGCATCGGGAGCGGGGCAGGTTTTGAAAGGCTCTGCGTGGCGGGTGAGATAGACATCTCCAATGCCAGTCGACCGATCAAGGAAAGCGAAGTCGAATCGTGCCGGGAGATTGGACGTGAGCCGATTGCGTTTCGAGTGGGTACCGATGCGCTGGCCGTTGCGGTGAGTCAAGAGAACGATTTTGTCGACAGCCTGACGCTTGATCAGTTAGCCCAGGTATTCTCGACCGCCGAAACCTGGTCCGAGGTCGATCCGAGCTGGCCGGATGAACCCATTCAGCGCTTCAGCCCCGGGACCGATAGCGGCACGTTCGATTACTTTGTGGAAGAGGTTTTTAACGAAGATGAGGAGCCGATCCTGACCAGCAGTAAGCTGCAGCTTAGCGAAGACGACAACGTGTTGGTACAAGGCATACTAGGTAGCCCTTATGCTATCGGGTACTTCGGATACGCCTATTACGATGAAAACGCGGATACGTTGAAGGTGGTCTCTATCGAGGGCGTGGAGCCGACCGGCGCCTCGGTGGACGACAACAGCTATCCGCTGGCGCGGCCGCTTTTCATCTACTCGGACGCGGGCGTGATGCAGGCTAAGCCTCAGGTGGCGGACTTCATCAACTTCTATCTGACCTATGCGAACGAAGAGGTGCTGGACGTGGGCTACTTCCCCGTCAAAGCAGAAGCGTCCGACGAAGCCAAACTCGACTGGCTGGACGCAATGGGCATGAGCCGCTGACCAGGATGCAACCCGCGTGCGAAGGTCACATCGCCGCGCGCCATGCCTGCGCCGTGGATCGGTCTCGCTCCCGGATATCCAACCTCTACCCAAGGAAAAGTATCTGACCACCGAAGCCCTCGATAGAGCCCCCTCCCTCGCAAAGCGACCGAGGATTCGAGAAGCGGGCATCCAGGGCTTCCTTTTTCTATGCGGTGCCCTCTCGGTTCTGACCACGGTCGGAATCCTCATTGTTTTGGGAACGGAATCCGTATCGTTCTTCACCACTCAGCAGTGGGAGAACTCCAACAAGCCCCTAGCTCAAGAAATGGATGCCGTCGGCATCAGCATTCTGGTCGGTGAGGGTGGAGCCACCCTGCGCGCGGGCGACATCATCCGCATTCGAGACGAGGTGATGGAGGTCGTAGCGGTCGATGGGCAAATGCTTACCGTCGTACGCGGCGTGCAGGGGACGGAGCCCACGGCCCATGGGACGGATCTCGAGATCTTTCGCTCCAACCGAGTGACGCTGGGCGAGTTCCTGACCGGAACCGAGTGGAACCCACAGATCGGACGATTCGGGATTCTGCCGCTGGTCACGGCCACCCTCATGACTTCGACGGTGGCCATGACGGTCGCACTGCCGCTTGGCCTCAGCATCGCGATCTACCTCAGCGAATATGCCTCGAGCCGGGCGCGAGCGATCCTAAAGCCGATCCTGGAAATCCTGGCCGGCATCCCGACCGTGGTGTACGGATACTTCGCGCTGACCTTCATGACCCCGCTCCTGCGATCGGTATTCGGAAACGATACGGTCGAGATCTACAACACGGGTTCGGCGGGGATCGTGATCGGGATCCTGATTCTCCCGCTGGTCAGCTCGATGAGCGAGGACGCTCTGAGTGCGGTGCCGCGTACGCTTCGTGAGGCCTCTTATGCCCTTGGCGCCACTCGCCTGGAAACGGCCGTGCGTGTGGTTGTGCCGGCCGCCATCTCCGGCCTCGCGGCCGCGTTCATTCTGGCCACTTCTCGAGCCATCGGAGAGACCATGATCGTTGCCATCGCCGCCGGAGCCGGACCCGCACTTACGGCCAATCCATTCCAGGCGGCGGAGACCATGACCGGTCATATCGTGCGCATCAGCGGCGGCGACCTGAGCTATGACTCCATCGACTACAACAGCTTGTTCGCCATCGGGCTGGTGCTGTTTTTCATGACCCTGTTTCTAAACATCATCAGCCAGCGGGTGGTCAGAAAGTTCCGAGAGGTCTACGAGTGAACGACATCGATTCGTTTGAGGGCAACACCCGCAGACGGCGACGCCGGGGAATTGCATGGCGGTTTGTGTTCCAGGCATCCACCGTCGTCGGGATCATCATGCTTACGGCGCTCCTGTACAACGTGATCAACGAGAGCTTCGGACTGGCCGCACTCGAGCTTGAAATCGATCCGGCGAGCCTGGCCGTGGATGGGGTAGCGTTGGAGGAACTTTCGCAGGCACAGCTGGTGCAGATCTTTCAAGCCAATGTCTCTGCCGGGCTGTATCGGCGCTATGCCACTGAAAAACCGTTCTCCGAACGCACGCGGGAGGAGGTTTACGACCTGGTGCAGGAGCGGGTTGTGGAACCGCAGGTAGTCAAGACGTGGACGCTCTTTGAGACTCTTTTTGAGCGAGATGCGATCGAAGCCGAGCTGGCCGAAAAGTACCCGAGGGCGCATCTCCAGTTCTTCAGCTGGCTCAATCCTGAATTTGTACAGCGACCGCAATCGTCTGAGCCGCTCAGAGCCGGTGTGCGCACGGCGATTCTAGGTTCGCTGTGGGTGATCGCTGTCACCGTGATCTTCGCCTTTCCGATTGCGACCGGTGCCGCCATCTACCTGGAGGAGTACGCACCCGATACGCGCTTGACGCGCCTCATCCAGACCAATATCAACAGCCTGGCCGGGGTGCCCTCCATCATCTACGGCATTTTAGGTCTAGCGATTTTCGTGCGCTTCCTGCAGCCCATAACCAGCGGGGCGGCTTTTGGTCTGGTGGACGATCCGACGACCGCCAATGGCCGAACGATCATCGCCGCCGGGTTAACGCTAGGGCTGTTGATCATGCCTATCATCATCATCAACGCTCAGGAGGCGATCAAAGCCGTGCCCAACAGCCTTCGCAATGCCAGCTACGGTCTGGGCGCCACACAGTGGGAGACGATCTGGTCGCATGTCCTGCCAAATTCAATTGCCGGGATCCTTACGGGAACGATCCTGGCCGTGTCACGCGCCGTGGGGGAAACGGCTCCGCTGGTAGTGATCGGAGCCTCCACCTTTATAACTTTCGATCCTGACGGCCCATTTTCGAAGTTCACGACCCTGCCGATCCAGATCTTTCAATGGACCTCACGACCGCAGGCTGAGTTTCGGAACATCGCGGCCGCGGCCATCATCGCGCTTTTGATATTACTGCTAGCCCTGAACGCGGCCGCGGTCCTTCTGAGGAATCGCTATAGCCACCGATACTGAGGATCCTGCAGCAAACATGGATGAGCGTCTTGTAGACTCGAGCGACCGGGTAGTAAGCTTGGCGGAGACTCCTGACATGGTTGCGCGAGATCAGCCCGAATCACGCTCAGAGACAAACGGTGCGCCGCAAGAGCGTACCCTGGAGACGCGCGGCCTGCGCGTCTACTATGGAGACTTCCTTGCCATCCGAGACGTCGACCTGGACGTCTTGAGCCGCAAGATCACGGCGATCATCGGACCTTCAGGATGTGGGAAAACCACTCTGCTGCGTTCCCTGAATCGGATGAATGAGCTGGTCCCCGTCGCCCGCACTGAAGGAAAGGTGATCTTCCTGGGCCAAGATATTTACGCAGAACACGTGGACCCAGTTGAGGTCCGGCGCAGGATCGGCATGGTCTTTCAGAAGCCCAATCCGTTTCCAAAGAGCATCTACGAAAACATCGCCTGGGGGGCACGCATCCATGGCTACAAAGGAGATCTGGATGGGCTGGTAGAAGAGTCCCTTAAGCGAGCCGCATTGTGGGAAGAAGTGAAGGATAAGCTCGATCAGAGCGGATACTCCCTCTCAGGCGGCCAGCAGCAGCGGCTGTGTATCGCGCGTGCGATAGCAGTGCGCCCGGAGGTCATCCTGATGGATGAGCCGTGCTCTGCCCTGGATCCCGTAGCCACTTTCCGCATCGAAGAATTGATGCGGGAGCTGGCATCGATTTACACGATTGTGATCGTTACGCACAACATGCAACAAGCGGCGCGCGTGTCGGACTTCACCGCCATGATGATGTTGGGGGAAGGCAAAGCGGGCGAAATGATTGAGTACGACGAAACAAACACGATCTTCACCCGACCCGGTGACCCGCGCACTGAGGACTATGTAACCGGCCGATTCGGATGAGCAGGTAAGCTCGGACCGTCCACTCATGAGAATAGCGATCTTCTCTGACGTTCACGCCAACATCCAGGCGCTTGAAGCAGCTGGGGAGCAGAACCTGCTGCCGGTTTACGGCAGCTCAAGCCATTCGGGCCTCGGTTCTGCCGGACTACTATGCCGATGAGCTCTTGGTTGAGCGCGAGGTTGAGCCCGTACCGTGACTGAGTTTCAAATTCAGTCTCGAGCAGAGCTCGATCGAGAACTGGCTGCAATACGGGAAGGCATGCTGCTGCTGGGCGAACGAGTTGCCGCAGCGATCGAAGATGCCCTTCAGGCACTCCGGAATACAGACAAGGAATTGGCCGAGACCGTCATTGTCGGCGATGCCGAGATCAACGAAATGCGATTCGAGATCGAAAAGGCTTGCGAATCAACCATCGCCACACAACAGCCGGCCGCTAGTGACTTGCGTGCGGTGGTTGCGGCCATGCACATTGTGGTGGATTTGGAGCGCATGGGGGATCACGCGGCGGGAATCGCGAAGACCGTGCAGCTGATGGACCATGATCGCTTCGACATACTCCCCGAGATCCTGGAGCGCATGGCGGCGCGAACGCAGGACATGCTGCGACAGGCCGTGGAGGTCTATGCGAAGGCGGACTATGATCGAGCCTACAACGTGGCGCTTATGGACGACAAGATCGACGACAGCTACCAGTCGCTCACGCGTGAACTGCTGCAAGACATGCTGGAGGATGCGAAGTCGACAACCAGAGGCCTGTACCTGCTCTTTGCGGGACACAACCTGGAGCGCATCGGAGATCGAGCCACGAACATTGCGGAGCGTGTGATCTTCATGGCCAGCGGCAAGATGAGGGAGCTCAACCCTGAGCCGGGGGATACCAGGGTCTCCTGAGGGATGCGTAGCCCGACGTGGAACACGGCCTCTGGGGCTGCTCGGAGGTCGTTTGATTTAGGCCTTCCCATGCCTGCATCTTCCGAAATCTGTGAGATAATCCGCGCGGTTAGGCCTTGATTGAGAGGCGGTTGTAGGTCGAGGCACCCCCAATTCACAATACATTGAAGAATACGTTCCGACGCGATCCTTTGGGATTCCTTGGAGGATTTGGATGACGACTATGACGCGCCCGGCTCCAACACAACTCAAACAGCTTACCGACTATCGAGAGCTAGCTCCTGCTGGCGTGCTGGATGAGATCTACGAGAAAGCCGGACTTCTCAAGGGCGCCAGCATGGTGCATGTGAACGCCACCGCGATCGGCGGCGGCGTGGCAGAGATTCTCGACAATTTTGTGTTGTTGATGAACGACGTCGGAGTGCGCACCGACTGGCGCGTGCTGCATGGCACCCTCGATTTCTTCGAGATAACAAAGAAGTTTCACAACACGCTCCAGGGCAATCGGGAGCTCAGCTTCAGCGAGGATGAGCTGGAGCTCTATAAGACCGTGAATCACAGATTCGCCAGCTGGGCGGATCTTGATCATGATTTCGTGATCATCCATGATCCGCAGCCGGCGGCGCTGGTGGAGTACTACGATCACAGTCATCCCTGGGTGTTTCGGCTGCACATCGACATCACGGATGCCAATCCTCAGGCCTTTGACTTTATGGCGCCCTACATTGAGCAGTATGATCGGATGATCGTTTCCGCCGAGGCTTACAAGCGCCCGGATCTGGGAGTTTCCCAGCAAATCATATCGCCCTCGATCGACCCACTCTCTCCGAAGAATATCGATCTGTCGTACGAGCAGCGCATGGAGATCCTGCGTAAATACAAAGTGCCGACCGACAAGCGATTCATCACCCAGGTGTCGCGATTTGATCCCTGGAAGGATCCGGAGGGTGTGCTCTCAGTCTGGGAGCGTGTGAGGCAGCAGGCCGATGTCCGCTTGATTTTCGCCTACGCGATGGCCCCCGACGACCCTGAAGGGGCGCGCATCTACCAGAGCATGGCGGAGGTCGCAGCCGACCACTTGCAGAGCGGAGACGTGCTCTTTGTTCAAGGCGACGATCCGCTGCTCGTCAACGCCATTCAGAGCACGGCCGATGTCGTGATTCAAAAATCGACCCGAGAAGGTTTTGGGCTGGTCATCACCGAGGCGATGTGGAAGGGTTCACCAGTGGTCGCTTCGAACGTGGGCGGAATACCGACCCAGATCGTCGATGGCGAATCGGGATTTCTGGTCGATCCTTACGATCTGGACGCGGTGGCCGAGACCGTCGTGCGGCTGCTGAATGATGAAGCTTTGGCAGCCGAGATCGGGGCCAATGCCCGGGAGCGGGTACGCGA
>JBGMQN010000099.1:0-4496 GCA_048054495.1 Anaerolineales bacterium | reverse complement strand
CGGCCGAGCGGCACCGCGGCCAGGTAGCGGGAGACGCCGTCCGGCCAGTCTTCATCCAGGCCCTCGGCCCAGATCAGGCCGGGCGAGACCCCATTCACGCGGATGCCGTGCTCCCCCAGTTCTCGGGCGGCGGCCTTCGTATGCATGACTACGCCCGCTTTCGCGGCCTGGTAGTGGCTGTGCAGAGCGGCCGAATTTTGCGCTTCGATGCTGGCGATGTTGACGATCGCCCCGTGCGAGCCCTGCCGGATCATCCGGGAGGCTGCAGCCTGAGTGCACAGGTAGACGCTGCGCAGATTCGTATCTAGCACATCGTCCCACTGTTCGTCTTTCATTTCCAGCACGGAAGCGAGCGGGTAGATTCCAGCGTTGTTTATCAGCACATCCAGTGTTCCAAGCTCTTCTACGGTCTTCTCCACGAGCCGCTCGACATCCGCGCGGGAACGGACGTCAGCCTGGGTGGCGAGGGCTCTGCGGCCGAGCGCCTGGATGGCGGCAACGACCTGAGCGGCGCCCGCCTCGCTCGAGAAGTAGCTGAGGGCCACGTCCGCCCCGGCTTCTGCAAAGCGTATGGCGATGCCGGCGCCGATTCCGCGGCCGCCGCCGGTGACAAGCACGACCTTGCCTGAGAAATCAAGCAATTTGTTTGTGGAGGGAACTGACATGCGTGGACTCCTTCAGGGATGAGTAGCTGCAGTCCATGGTCAAATGCTACGGTCTCAAACATGCATTATCATCGATCCATGCCCTGGATCGAACAAGTTGGCATTTCCGAAGCCACCGGTGAACTCAAGCGACAGTTCGAGGCAGCCATCAGGCGCGCGGGGCGCGTGTGGCACATCGTGCACATCATGAGTCTCAACCCGCCAGCAATGCGCGCCAGCATGCAGTTCTATCGAACGATCATGACGGGCGAGTCCCCGCTCAGCCGTGTTCAGCGCGAGATGCTGGCCACGGTTACCTCGGCCGAACTCGAATGTTTCTACTGAATCCAGGCCCATGCGCATGACCTCCGTGAAGAGGTCGAAAAGGTGATGGATGACCCGCAAGAAGCAGATGCCTACGTCGATGCAGTGGCGCGTGACTGGCGCACGGCGCCGCTATCCGATGCCGATCGCGCGCTCTGTGAGTTCGCGGCCAAGCTGACCCGCGACCAGCACCACGTCACCCCTGACGACCTTGAAGCGCTGCGTGCGCAGGGCTTCGACGACCGGGCCGTCCACGACGCGGCCCAGGTGATCGGCTATTTCAACTACATCACCCGCATCGCGGACGCACTGGGCGTCGAGCCGGAAGACTTTATCCGGCCCTGGGGACAGTAGCGAGCCCCTTCGGATGGCCTCCCACGATTCGCATCGCGCCCGCGAAGAAGAGCCGAACTTATGTCAATTCAATGCTAAATCGCCGCCGTTTGCGCTCCCCTTCGCTGCCCCCTCACAATCCGCAATTATGTTAACCCAGCGCAACACCAGATGCGCTGCACCGTCCTCTCCCAGTGGTGGCTTGCCGGCAATCTCCGAGCCTGCCACAATTTGCCCCCTGGATGGGTAGCTATGGAGGAATAACAGTGAAGGTAATAAGATGGAAGATGCTCGTGCTCCTGGGATTAGCCCTGCTCCTTGCCGCTGCCTGCACTCCGGCCGCCACTCCCACCGCCACACCTGCTCCGACCAACACTCCACCACCACCAGCGCCGACCAACACACCGATGCCGTCGCCCACTCTGATCCCGCCCACACCGGTCCCCCCCACGCCCGTCCTACGCGTCGAAGTGGAGGATCCGCCTGAGGATGGATTTCAATGCGTGACTGGGGAGCTGGGAGCCGCCGGTACGCCCCTACCAGCTGTGGCGGATGTGACTCGCGCCTGGGCCGAGGTGGACGAAGACAACCAGGCCTACCTGTTCAGCATCGAATTCGGGCGCGCGGAGACGCTGGATCAGCGGTTCATCGGCGGGGTCCACATCTACGATGCGGAGAAGGGAATGCTCGATCCGTTCGACCCGAATTGGTATTTCAATAACACGACCAACTGGACGCTGAATTTCGGCTTCACTCCACCCGATACAACCAACATATCCCTGGCAGTGATCCGGGAAGGAGTCTGGGATGCGGGCGAGACGAATGCCACGGCCAGCGTCGAAAGAAACGTCTTCGCATTCTCGGTTCCTATCGAGGAAGTCGCCCCGAACGGCACATGGGGCTGGGGGTTGACCACCCCCTCCTATTCGGTATGCGAACGGGTCGGCTATGACGACAACGATCGGCCGTCGCTGGTGCTTCCGCCCCTGCCGTAACGAACTCACAGGGTTTTCGACTGAGAAGGGCCGCCCGGAGGCGCCATCGAAGGCGCTATTGGTCACAGCTCAAGGGACGTGGCCAGCTTGCGCCTAACGATATGGCGGACCCGAGCGGAGCCACATGGTTTTTCCGTGGATGCTGGGTTACCGAATAGGGGTGTTTGGTTCCGTGCGGTTGACGGGGATCCTATGGAGCGCGGGAGCTCAGCGGTTGAGAATTCTCTCGAGCGTCGACATCGATTCCAGGTGCTGCTCCCACAGGTTGAAGTGCTTCAACGAGCTCTGAATGTCCTCATCCCGCATACCGCGCGGGTGGACGCCGGCAGAGCGCAAGATCCAGTAGATCTCTGCCATCTTATCGATGTATTCGAGGTAGTCGAGCGCGCGCGAGAGTGACTCGCCGGTCGCCACCGCCCCATGCATATGCCAGAGCAGCACGCGGACTCGCTCCAGCTCCTCGGCGGACCGCGCGCCAAGCTCAACGGAGCCCGGCGTTGAGTAGTGCACGTACCGCAATCCGTCCGGGAAGAGCATATGCGCCTCGCTCTGCATACGGAGCAGTGCCTCGCTGATCGCACGACTGTCCTGCAACCTCGGAAGATGAGTCAGGGCGATGAGGTTGGCGGGGTGTGTATGCAAGACCACCCGGTCCTCCGGCCGAATTACGGTCAGTTTTTCCTGGATCGCGACGTGAGCAGCTAACTCAGACGTAGCTTCTGGATTGCCCCAGACACAAACCATCTCCTGGCCGCCATGCATGATATTGAACAGCCCCACGCCGCGCTCAAGCTCGGATTCCATCTCGCGCGCACGGGCGCCGGCCGCGGTGACCATCAGGTAACGGCCGCCCAACTTGGGCGCCACCAACGGCAGGCGCCTGGGCCGTCCTGGGTCGAGGTTACCCATTCCGGAGGGCAGATGATCGAAGCGGATCGAGATGTTGCCGGAACCGGCCTCGGACCAACCCTTTTGGGCCAGCCAGGCGGATACCTTCACCAGCTCTCGCACTTCGGGGATCGTCTCTATTCGATTGCTCGCCATGGCGGGGGAGTATACAACGCGGGTGCGCCGGTCGCCTAACCCATGATGCGCCTGAACACGAGGGCGTGAGTTCCATGATGCGCAGCAGGAGAAGCGCACCGCCCGCAACCTTCTTGATGCGCAACCACCCGGGTGCTAGACTGAACCTGCTCGCGGTGTTCGGGAGAGTGGTCATGCGCACGGTAATGTGGGAGGCGGAAGGCCCGGCGGTTAGGATGATCGATCAGCGTCTGCTACCGGGCGAGTTGGTGCTGATAGACCTGCGGACCGTGGAAGAAGTCTCGGAAGCAATCCGCGACATGGCAGTGCGCGGCGCGCCGGCCATCGGCGCCACGGCCGCCTTCGGATTTGCGCTGGCCGCGGCGGTATCCGAGGCGACCGATTCGGACGCGATGTGGAAGGACCTCGATTCAGCTTATGCGACCCTGGCCGCCTCGCGCCCCACCGCCTCCAACCTGGTCTGGGCACTCGAGCGGCTAAGGTCCCGCGCGGTGGCCACAGCGGATCAAAGCCCGCAGGCCCTCCGCCGGCTGCTGCTCAAGGAGGCCCTGCGCCTCGCAGATGAGGACGTCGAAATCAACAAGGCCATGGGTCGGTTTGGGGCCGAACTCATCCGAGATTCGGACACGGTCATCCACCACTGCAACACCGGCGCGCTGGCGACCGTCGATTACGGAACTGCGCTGGGGGTGATCCGCACGGCGCACGAGCAGGGCAAGCAGGTGCATGTGCTGGTCGATGAGACCCGTCCCCGCCTGCAGGGTGCCAGGCTCACGGCCTGGGAGCTAGATCAGTATGGGGTTCCGTATGAGATCATCTCGGATAATGCGGCGGGATATTTCCTGAGCCGCGGCCACCCAGAAACCGGGCGCAAGCAGGTGGCGGCCTGCTTTGTGGGTGCGGATCGTGTTGCGCGCAATGGGGATGTGGCCAATAAGATAGGAACGTACATGCTGGCGCTGGCGGCGCAGGACAACGAGGTTCCCTTCTATGTGGTCGTACCGACCTCCACGGTCGATCTCAGCCTACCGTCGGGAGCAGAGATCACGATCGAGGAGCGCGATCCGCGCGAAGTGCTCGATCTGGAGCACAGGGGACGAGCGATCGCCCCGGCAGACAGCAAGGCTCGCAATCCGGCCTTCGATATCACGCCCCA
>JBGMQN010000066.1:0-4505 GCA_048054495.1 Anaerolineales bacterium | reverse complement strand
GCACTGATCATGATGAGCGTTGGATTGCGCGTGCGCGCGTCAGATAGTCAAGGGAGCCGTGACCGCTCTGCCATTCAAAGGGCTGCCGCACGAATCGAGCCGGTGCTCCCGCTCGCGCTCACTTATGTGGTGGTAGGATCCGCCATTTTAGGATGGTGGCTGACGAGACAAATAGATTGGCTCACGATTGCTGCTGCGGCCGTACTCAGTCTGCTGCTGGTGGCGCGGCAAGGCGTGATCATTGGTCAGCGGGAGCTGAGGCAGTATGCGTTGGAGCTCGAGACGGCCCTCAGCGAGGTGGCCGAAGCAAGGCGAGAGCTCGAACAGCTCAATCTGAGATTGGAACAGAAGGTAGGCGTCAGAACCGCAGCGCTGGAGAAGACGGTCGCCGATCTGGAGAGATTGAACGAGGAGCTCAAGGAGCTCGATCAGCTCAAATCAGAATTCGTAGCTCTCGTATCGCACGAGCTCCGGGCGCCACTGACCAATATTCGAACCGGTATTGAGCTGACAATAGATCGAAATCCGGAGTTTGGATCGGATAGTCTTCGCATCGTGCAGGAGGAGATTGAGCGCCTTGGCGCGCTGGTGGAGGCCATTCTGGACATCTCCGCCCTGGAGTCTGGCCGGTTCCCGCTCCATTTGCAGGCCGTCGAACTCAAGAGGGTTGTCGCGGAGGTGATTGCCCAATTGCCGGACCTTGAGCGGCTCCACCAGGAGATCCCGGATGAGCTACCTCCATTGATGGCCGACGAACGGGGACTAAAGAGCGTCCTCTATCACCTACTGGACAATGCTACAAAATATGCGCCGGAAGGGGTCTTGGTGCTGCACGCAGAGACGGAGAACGGAATTGTGAGTGTGAGCCTGAGCGACTCTGGGCCGGGGATCCCTGCAGAAGAGAGCGAGCGAGTTTTCGAAATGTTCCACCGTCTGGATAGCAGCGATGCGCGCGAAGTCTATGGACATGGATTGGGGCTTCCGATGGCTAGAAAACTGGTGGAGGCGATGGGGGGAGGCATTCGAGCGGAACCGGGCGCCAACGCCGGCGCCCGGATCAAATTCTGGCTGCCTGGGGCTGAGGCTCAATAATGGCAAGAATCCTGATCGTCGACGACGATAGAACACTGCTGCGCTTCATGAGTGAATACTTGGAGAGCGAGGGCTTTCAGGTAGTCACGGCGGACCGCGGGACCAAGGCGCTTAAATTGTTCTATGACGAACGTCCGGACCTGGTCGTCCTGGATGTAATGATGCCCGGAATGGATGGCTGGGAGGTATGCGCTCGGCTGCGGGAACTCTCTGACACGCCGGTCATCATGCTCACCGCTAAGTCTTCGGAGGCGGACAAATTGCGCGGCTTCCGCCTGGGGGTGGACGACTATGTGACCAAGCCATTCAGTCTTGCGGAGCTCACAGCCCGCATCCAGGCTGTACTGGCACGGGCAGGCGCGGATGAGAATGAGAAGGACAGCATTCTCAGAGTTGGACCGTTGGCGGTGGACACTCGCAGGCGGGAAGCCGTCCTGAACGACGAACCGCTCTCACTCACGCCGACCGAATTTCGACTGCTTTCTGCGCTAGCGCGCCACGCGGGGGCCGCGATCTCACAGGAGGATCTGGTTACCGAAGTCTGGGGAGACTACCGGCAGAAAGGCGGGAGCGCCCTCCGCCGCTACGTCTGGTTCCTGCGCCAGAAGATCGAACCGGACCCCAACCATCCGACGCTGCTAGTCACGGTTCGCGGCTACGGTTACCGACTCGAGCCGGGCTAGCGCTTGCAGATACGTGATCTCTTGCTGTGCAGCCGGAGCAGGGCGGTGAAAACAGGTTCCTTAGTTGGGGGGATCAGCTCACTTAGGAGAGCAGCTGTCTGGCACGGGGATGAAAAAGAACTTCTTCTAGCACAGCGGCTTCCGAGAGATCGTCAGTTTGAACAAGCAGGTCGCAGCTGCGAGCGCCGTGATGCCATCCGAAGCTCTTGATTCGTAAACGATAAGTGCGCTCTTCAGCGTGTGGCCGGCCCAGTAGGAGGGAGCAGTTTGCGTTCCGTGGCCCAGATCCTCAATGCAGGACATGGCTGCCATGTTTGCCATTCTAGATCGAGAAAGGCAGAATTGTAAGACTCTCGTGAGTCCGGGAAGAACGATTGATGACTGCTGAGATCCCCGATCAACGAACCGACCTGCCACAGGCGCTAGAGAAGGCCCTAGCGAAGGCCTCAGGTCTGGCGGGTGAAAAACCCGTTACGGTCGTGGCCGAATACCCTGCCCACCTGCCCGCCGTTCGACTGGGGAAACATCAGGTGGTGCAGATGATCAGCGGGGTCATCGGCCACGTGGTAAAGGCCGCGGATGAGGGAGAAGTGAACGTCGGCGCGGAAATCCGGCCCGATCCTGAGGACGGGACCGGGCCGTGGGCAGTTGTAAGTATCCGACTCCCCGCCTCGCAGCAGGCCGGCCAGCAGGCCCTCATTTTGGCAATGGCGCTCGAAGACGACGCGGCGGATGAGCCAGCCGATCTTTCTTCTATTCGCACGCTGGCGCAATCCCTGGGGGGCGATCTGTGGTTGGACGGGCCCGAGAGCGAACGGCCACGGCTAATGCTCTCACTTCCTCTCCTGGCAACTCAGCGAGGAGAGGGGGACATACGAAGCATCGTGGGATCCCACCTTGGGCTGGATACCGACAGCATCGAAACGCTGTTGATTCTCGTGGAGGATCCGGAGCGCCTAGGGACTATGTCCGAGGAGCTGGGCGAGGAAGGCTATCGGGTGGTTGCAACTTCGGAGGGTAGGGAGGTGCTGGCGCTGGCTCGCGAGGAGAGTCCCGACCTCATTCTTCTGGATATGCTGTCCAGGGATCCGGAAGCGCTTGAAGTCGCCATGGTGCTCAAGCAGGACCACCGCACGCTCGACATTCCTGTGTTGTTCCTGACCTCGATGAACGATCCACGAGAGGGGGAAGAACGGCTCGGGGCAGCAAGCTTCCTGGTGCGACCGACCGGAACGGCCGCGCTGGTCTCCACCATTCAGGCGGTGCTGGGCGCAGGTGTCAGCCCCGCGGGTCGCGTCCTGGTGGTCGAGCAGGACGATGCTACCCGCGAAACTCTGGTCATGATGATACAGGCCCATGGCTATCGGGTTACGGAGGCTGCCGGTCCAGAGGAAGGGCTGGCGCTGGCGGAACATATCCCTCCGGAGCTGGTTCTGGTCAATGCGATGATGGCTCAGGAGCGAGACTATTGGCTGCTGCGCGGCCTCAGACAGCTGGGCCATCCCTTTGATATCTTTGTGCTCGCAGAGGCGCTCTCCGATGAGCAGGGCAGGGCGGCGGTCCACCGCGGGGCTTCAGGCTACAGTGAGACTGGCAAATTAGGACAGCTCCTGGACCAGGTCAGGAAGCAGAGGGATCAGAATTAGACAACGAGGATGGGCGTGCCGCGCGCGATGCGACGGGTTTCTTCAGGAGCGACCACAGGCAAGGTCCAGCGATAGAGCCACTTTGCTTCTTCCAAATGCATATTTATGCACCCACTGCTTTGCGGACGGCCAAAATCAGTATGCCAGTAGGTTCCATGGAAGGCAACGCCGGTGATTGTAAAAAATGACACCCAAGGCACACCCAGCAGCTCATACGCATGAATATCGGCGGTGATCTGACCGTTCCCCATGTGACGGCTCGGCATCTTGACCTCCACCCAGAAGCGGCCCGAGGGGGTTATGGGCGGGATGCCGTTCTCCCGGGGTCGCTTATCGGGAATTCCGCTTGCGATACGAGTGCGAAAGACCTGTTTGCCATGCTCGTAACAGAAAAGCTCCTGGCTGCTCAAGCGCACTTCAATCCGCTTGTGGATCAATGGAACATCGGGCGAAATGGGGGCGATCTCCTCTGATGGCACCCAGCGCAGGTGCTCGCCACGCATCCAGTAATTGATTCGCACTAAGTCATCAAAGATCTCATACCAGGTCCGGCCGTCTTCACCGGTGGTGGAGTTCGTTACCCAAGCCGTGGAGTGATAGTAAAAGCGATACAGGGGATCGGAGGTCGGATCCGGCTTTCGATAGCTGCGGGCATAGGGAACCGAGACTTCGAACAGTGCGCCAGAATTGGGGATCGTGCGCAGCGCAGGCTGAGGATCCCAATCGACGCGTTGAATGTATCCCGAATGCACGAATCCATCGGGAACCTGGTACCAGAGGGGATTGTGTTGCGGGCCATTGTCCGCAGTTATGCGATCCAGCAGACTGATGAGACTGTCTCGTCGGACGCGGTCCAGCTGCTTGGATTGAAAATCCGGCTCGGAGTACAGGCCGATCCAATCCACAGTCACGCGACCCACCCCCAGTCGCGCGGGGCCTGCCCCAGGTCCAGGGGGAAGGAAGGCGAACCCGCCCAGCGAAAGACCACTGATTTTTAAAAAGTTTCGACGGGACACGCCCTCCATGGCGCGTTCATTCTAACGTCAGCCCCAAAGGTCGTAAATGGTATTATGCGCCTTGCAGG
>JBGMQN010000115.1:33432-37882 GCA_048054495.1 Anaerolineales bacterium | reverse complement strand
TACGATTCTGCGAAAGATCGCAGACACAGGACCACCGCTGTAAAGAGCGCCTGCATCATCGCAAACCTTCTAACTGGTCGAGGGATGATCCCACGCTAGGTTCTTTGGCTACAGGGTGCATGGCTGTTTCTGAAATCTCGGAAATTGAAAACGCCGATCTGCGTAGTGCTCGCGCACCCGCCAGCAGCTCAGGTCAATCCCCGTAAGGTGGGGCGGTAAAGCCCTTATCTTCTGCCTTGCGCCTCCTCGATTGGTAATCTACAAGTCTGATTCAATTCAAATGGGACGCCGCTGGATCATCGGGCTAGATCTAGGACGTGCCCTTGCCAGATGAATCTCTGATTCTGGCGTCTACAGGCGGGACGGACCGATCTCTGCTGTATGCGTTCGTCGCTCCAGCTATAATGTCGCCATGGCAAAGCAAGCGCTACCGACGGAACGACCGCGAGAGCGGGCGCTGCTCGTCGGTGTGGAGCTCCGTAGAACGGATTCCATACTCTCCCTGGATAGCTCGCTAAAGGAGCTCGCCCTGCTGGCAGACACTGCCGGGCTATCGGTTGTTGGCGAGACGAGGCAGCGGCTTCAGAGTCCACATCCGAAGACCTATGTTGGTTCGGGCAAGGTAAGGGAAATCCGCGCGCTCGCCGAGGAGACGCTGGCGGACGTCGTGCTATTTGACGAGGAGCTGTCGCCGCGCCACCAGCGCGAGCTGGAGAAGGAATTTGATGAGGAAGTGAGGATCCTGGATCGCACGGCGCTGATCCTCGACGTATTTGCGCAGCATGCGCGCACCCGGGAGGGAGCGCTCCAGGTCGAATTGGCCCAGTACGAATATCGACTCCCGAGGCTGACGAGAGCCTGGACACACCTGGCGAGGCAGGCGGGCGGTGGAGCGGGGCGCACCGGCGCGACAGGTGGAGTCGGCTTGCGTGGACCGGGCGAGACGCAGCTGGAAGTGGATAAGAGAGAGATCAGCAGGCGCATTACCCATCTGAAGGGCGAGATTGAGAAGCTGCGGGCCCACCGCGGGAGGCACCGATCCCAGCGACGGCGTTCCCAGATCCCCACGGTGGCCCTTGTCGGATATACCAACGCCGGCAAATCTACTCTGCTCAATCAGCTGGCCGACGAAAGGGTTTTCGTGGCGGACCAGCTCTTTGCCACCCTCGATCCCACAACCCGCCGCGTCGAGTTGCCGGGCGGTAAGGCGATCCTGGTGACCGATACAGTGGGTTTCATCCAAAAGCTGCCCACAACGCTCGTAGCCGCCTTCCAGGCCACATTGGAGGAGATCTCCGAGGCAGATCTGCTGCTTCACGTGATCGACATCACGCATCCAGATGCGGCCGCTCAGGCAAGAAGTGTGGCCGAGACCCTGCAAGACATCGGGGCCGACGATCTGCCAGGCCTGACCGCCGCCAACAAGATTGACGCGCTGGCGGAAGGTGTGTCGCCGGTGGAGCAGTTTCCGGATGCCGTGCCCATCTCGGCTCTCACTGGCCAGGGGATGTCGGAACTGCTGGCTGCCATCGAGTACGAACTGTACATCGTGATGGTGCCTGTGAGCGTTCGGCTACCCTATGAGCAGGGCCGTCTGATCAGCCTGTTTCACGAGCACGGACTGGTTGAGAATGAGCAGCATATCGAAGGGGTGGTGGTGATGGAGGGACGCGTACCCCGGCGCCTGGTCTGGGCATTCCAGCCCTTCGGAGAGGACCTAGAGGAACCTGCGCTTGGCTGACGCCCGAGCGCAGACTGAGCTTCGCGAGCTACTGGAGCATCGACTGCGCGGGGAAGTTCGCTTTGACCCGTACGCTCGAGCTCTTTATTCCACTGACGCTTCCAATCATCAGATTACGCCGCTCGGCGTAGTGCTGCCTGAGACCGAGGAAGACCTCTTCGCGGCGGTGGAAACCGCCGCGGAATTGAGCGTACCACTGTTACCGAGAGGGGCAGGGACCAGCCTCTCCGGTGCAGCGGTGGGCGAAGCCTTGATTCTGGATTGTTCCAAGCATCTGGCTCAAATACATCATATTGACCCCGAATCCCGGACGGCGGAGGTGGGCCCAGGTGTCGTATGTGCTCAGCTGAATGCGGCCGCGGCGAAACTGGACCTTATGTACGGACCGGACCCGGCTTCGGCCGACCGGGCGACCTTCGGCGGCATGATCGGAACGAATGCCACCGGTGCGCATTCCATCCGCTACGGTATGACGGCCGATCACGTGCTAGCTGTCGAGGCTGTCTTGGCGGACGGCTCGGCTGCGCGTTTCGAGGAGATGAGTCTGGAAGCGGCTGAGCAGAAGGCGGGAAGCGCAGGGCTGGAGGCCGAGATCTACGCTGCCGCCCTCGCCGTAAAGGGCAAATACGCAGAGGCTGTGATGGATCGGTGGCCCCGCACCTGGCGGCGGTCCTCCGGCTACGGCCTGAACTACCTGACCCAATACACGCCCGATCGACCCGCGGCCTGGTATCAAGAGCAATATCCCCCCAAATCTGAGTTTAATTTGGCTCCACTCCTATGCGGCTCTGAGGGGACTCTGGCGATCCTGCGTCGAGCCGAAGTTCGACTGGTGCCTCGGCCGCAATACACCACGCTGGTTGTGTTGGAATTCGACAGCGTGGGTCAGGCATGTGACTACACGCCCGCCATCCTGGAAACCGAACCGGCGGCGGTGGAGTTGATCCCGCGCACGCTGATCGAACGCGCGCGTGCGGTCCCCGCCTACGCGCGGCGACTGGGTTTTGTGGATGGGGACCCTGCGGCGCTGCTCGTGGCTGAGTACACGGGGAATACCGCCTCGGAGGCGCAGGCGGCTGCGCAGGAACTTGGGCGGCGCGGCCGAATTCTGGCAGAAACGGCGGAACAAGCCGACCTTTGGGCGGTGCGCAAGGCAGGTCTGGGGCTGTTGATGTCGGTGTCGGGAGATGCCAAGCCCATCACATTCATGGAAGATGTCGCGGTCCCGGTCGAGCAGCTCAGCCGCTACGTCAAGGAAGTTGATCGGCTCCTGCAAGAAAACGGGACCCATGGAGAGTGGTACGCACATGCCTCGGCCGGCTGCCTGCACATGCGGCCACTGGTCAATCTGAAGACGGCCGAAGGCGTCCAGCAGATGCGAACCATTGCCGACGCGGTGGTGGATCTCGCCATCCGCATGGGGGGCAGCATTTCCGGGGAACACGGTGACGGACTTTCTCACACCGAATATAACGAACGGCTATTTGGCACGGAGCTCATGCAGGCCTTTGGGGAGATCAAGCAGGCGTTTGATCCAGCCGGCATCCTGAACCCCGGCAAGGTTGTCGAAACGAAGGAAGGGGGCGCTCGCATCGACTCAAACCTGCGCTACGGGCCCAACTACGTGACCCTGGAGCTCGAAACGGTCTTTGCATTCAAGAAAGAGGGCGGGTTTGCAGGTGCGGTCGAGGCATGTACGGGCGTAGGTATCTGCCGCAAGACGGACGGCGTCATGTGCCCCCCGTTCCAGGCCACCCTGGACGAGAAGCACTCTACTCGAGCTCGGGCGAACGCTTTGCGCGCGGCGATTTCTGGCAGATTGCCGGCCGACGCCATGAGCAGCCGGGAGATGTACGAGATCCTGGATCTGTGCATCGAGTGCAAGGGCTGCAAATCGGAATGTCCAACGGAAGTGGACATGGCGCGCCTGAAGGCAGAATTCCTGGCACATTACCAGGCGGTCCATGGGCTCCCTTTGAGGAGCCGAATATTTGGCGAGATTGCCATATTCTTCCGGGTGATGCAGCCCATGGCGCCGCTCGTCAATTTCGTGGCTCAAACAAGCGCTTTCCGCTGGTTACTGGGTAAGGCAGTGCATATTGCGCCTCAGCGCACGCTGCCCGAGCTGGCGACGAAACGCTTCAGCATACGGTTTGAGGGGTCTTCAAACGGAAGCGGCGAGAGGCAGGTGGTGTTGTTTCTGGACACCTACACGGAGTTCAATAGCCCAGAGATCGGGGAGGCCGCCGTCGAATTGCTGGGTGCGGCTGGATTCACGGTCGCCCTGGTGCCTGGACAGGTTTGCTGTGGGCGGCCGCTGATCTCAAAAGGGATGTTGGGAAGGGCGAAGGCGAACGCGGCGCGCAATGTGCGCGCCCTTGCACCGTACGCCCGAGAGGGGGCGAAAATCGTTGGTTTGGAGCCCTCTTGCATTTCGGCTTTGAGGGACGAGTACCCGGATCTCCTTCCGGACGATCAAGATGCAATGGATGTTGCCGAGGCCGCAATCTTAATTGAAGAGTTTTTCGTGGAAGAGAACCTGCTGCAGGATCTAAATTTCAAGTCGGGGGAAGAGCGCATCGTGCTCCACAACCATTGTCATACCAAGTCGTTGATCGGAAGCCAGGCCACCCTGGAGATGCTGCGGGCGACCGGTCGACCGGTGGAGGAAATTCCCTCCGGCTGCTGCGGAATGGCAGGCTCGTTCGG
>JBGMQN010000115.1:13523-33332 GCA_048054495.1 Anaerolineales bacterium | reverse complement strand
AGCTCATTGTCGGAAAGATGGGCATAGCGCTGCGTGACTGCGATGCTTCTGTGACGGGCAAGCTCCTGAGCCAGTTTCAGATTACCGCCGGATCCTCGCAAAACCGTCGTGACGAAGTAATGCCGAAAGGAATGCGGCGTGATTACGGCGCTTTGGCGATCGCCGAGCGCCTCGAGCGCCCGAGCGTGGACGATGGAACGTGCGGTAGTTGTAGATATGGAGAGAACACGCTTTCCGGCACCCTTATCGTGGCGGGCAAACATCGGCAAGGAACTCATTGGGCGGCCTGAGGTGCCGTCCAGGGCAGAGCGGCGGTCCAGATAGGCCTTCAGGTACCGCAGCGTGCGACTGGAAAAGCGTACGACCGCCTCACGATCGCCTTTCCCGATCAGAATCGCGCGGCCCTCATTCCAATCGATATCCCCACGGCGCAGCCCGACTGCCTCATGAACGCGTAATCCAGTGTCCGCAAGGGTAAAGAGCAAGGCGCGATCGCGCAGGGCGCGCAGCCAATCTCGCTCGTCGGCATCACCGGCCGCGCTCAGCGTCCTGGCATACTTCAGTATGGTTTCGATGTCCTTTCGTGGAAATTGGGGCAGGCGCTGCCCGGGCCGCCTGGCACGTCGGCGGATGAGCAACCGAAGCCTAGGCAAATTGATGTCCGCCTGGTTTTCTGCGGCCAGGTATTCATACCAGCCGGTTAGGGCCGTCAAATACAGTCTTTCGCTGGCGGGAGAGTAAGGAGCCAAATAGCGGGCGAAATCGACGATCCAATTCTCTGAGGCTTCTCGGACATCGGTGACTTCAGGATCGCGGCCCTGATCTCGCTGGCTGGCGCTGAACGCATTGACGGCGTTCCGGTAGGTGCGTGCAGTGTTTGGGCTGCGGGACAGCGCGACGCCATTGAGATAGGCCTCCAGAGTGTCGTGGACGCTCGTAGCATTCATTCTTGCTCTATGTTAGTCACAGGATCGAATTCGCGAAAGTTTATGAAGAACCTTGAGGTGGACAGTCTCCCCTGCACCGCAGCTTATGTTTACGATAATGGAACTTATCATAACCATAAGGAATTATAGGGGCATTGCCCTCTTTGTCAAATACCTCCCCATCGGGGCGTGGCTGGAGAGAAATCCTGCATGAGGCGAGCATTTTCCTGGCTGGCGCCTGATGACCCGATACGGATCTTCACCATGCGATGGAAAGTGCCCCACCCCGCCGCCGCAACCGGATGTCGATGCATGAGACATTCACGAGCATCTTGATGAGCTCAGGCAGATCGGAGGGCGCCGCAGCTATTTGATTGAGGAGTTGTAACGTTGCGCTAATAGCTTTCCCGACCGCCGGAGGGCTCAGGCGGCGGTGATGATGCTGTCATCTTCTGCGATCGATTGGACGCTCCTGTGGATCTTGGCAATATCTCCTCGATGCCAGCAGCGCTCAAAGGCTTCTACTATCGCGGGGTCGAACTGTTGTCCCGATTGGGAAAGGATTTCCTCAAACGCATCCAGGGCGGACAAGGCCGCGCGGTAGGGTCTGTCTGAGGTCATGGCATGAAAGGTGTCTGCTACTGCGAGCAAGCGGGCGCCAATGGGGATGTCCTCGCCCGCGAGCTGGTCGGGATATCCGCCGCCATCCCATCGCTCATGGTGGTGGCGAACTACTGGCAGCGCGGAGTCCAGGTATGGATTGCCCTCGATCATGTGTGCTCCGTAGACTGGGTGCATGCGCATCTCTGCCCACTCGTCTTGGTTCAGCGGTCCGGTCTTGGAAAGCACCTTCTCGGGAACTCCAATCTTGCCCACATCGTGCAAGATCGCTCCGAATTCGAGAGCTTCGAGATCGTCCTGATCCCATTCGAGCTCGAGAGCGAGCGCCTGGGAGTAGGCATTCACCGCCTCGACATGTCGCAGCGTATATTCGCCGGCGCGTGCCTCAATCGCGTTAGCCATGGCGCGCAAGACCGCTTTAAGCTGCACAAGCATCAATTCATCCGTGCGCTGCAGCCGCGCACGTACGGCTGCCAGCAGCTCACGACTGGTGACCGGCTTGGTGATGTAATCGTCCACCCCAAGCGCCTTGGCAGCAAAGACATCTTCACGAGTGCCGCGGGCTGTCACAAATATGAAAGGAATGGCGGCTCCGTTGGGCCTCTGACGTACGGCCTTGTAGAGCTCAATTCCGTCCATGCCTGGCATGGAGATGTCCGACATGATGAGAGCTGGGTTTTCTTCCTGGAGAGCAACCAGGGCATCATTGCCATTCGTGGCAGTGCTGACCACGAAGCCGTTGCCTTCCAGGATATCCCGGAAGGCAACGAGCATAGCTGGATCGTCCTCCACGATCAGCAGAGTAGCGCCGTTGACTTGGGTTTCGGTCATCACAAGGCAACCCCCAAAAGTGGAATCTACAGAGCCTTAGGCAAGCCCAATTATTGTCATGACCCTACTTTGGTGCAATGTTACGCTGGTCTATCTTGGAGGTTTATACTCACTGGTACTTTGGGACTCTTTGCGCGGGAATAGATAATAAGTGAGCAAACGCATTGTAGCCAGAAACCGCAAAGCCGCGCGCGATTTTGTGCTCGAAGAGCGCTTCGAGGCGGGAATATCATTGCTTGGCTCGGAGATCAAGGCCGTGCGCGCCGGGCAGGTCAGTCTTAGCGAGGCGCATGTCAGCATTGAGTCGGGCGAGGCGTGGCTGCAAAACGCGCACATTGCGACCTATGAACCTGCCAGCCAGCGAAACCACGAGCCGCGTCGGCCGCGCAAACTACTTCTCCATCGGCGCGAATTGGATCAGATCGGTGCCAAAGTGAAACAGCGCGGCTACACACTGATCCCAGTCCAGATGTACCTTACGCATGGTCTGGCGAAAGTTGAGATCGCACTGGCCAAGGGCAAGCGCCAGTATGACAAGCGTCGCGAGATTGCGGAGCGAGAAGCGCAGCGGGAAATGCAGCGAGCTCTCCGGCGAAAGCAATGACCCCCCGCTCCATCGCTGCGATCAATCAGTTGCCCGAATCGCAGAAGCGCGAAATCTACTGTCGATTTATCCCTCCCCGGTTGCTTGAACAGTTCGACATCAGCACATCGCTAGAAGATGCTCAGGGACGACCGCTGGCAAAATTCAGGTACCGGGATGGATCGACTGACTTCGTGATCGAGCTTAAGCACGAGGTTGAGGCGGAGGATCCGCTGTTTTTCTCGCATCTGACCGACACGATGAATGGTCAGATCCATGTGCTGCTATATATCGTGAACGACCCTCACTCTGAGCGCTACGACGTCGACCGAATGCCTGACGGCCGCCGAACTCAATTCGGCCTTGAGCTGCGCAATCTGGAAGCCGAGCAGGCTGCTGTGCTGGCTGGGCTGGCGCCAGGTCAAATTCGGCGTGGCTTGAGGTCGCTGGCCCACGCTATCCCGACCTTCGAGGCCTTTATCGCTTCCCTGGGTCACTCGGTGTTCTTTATCGAGCCGATGTTCTATCACAATGCCGTGATCTTTGAACGATATGGCTTTGCTTATCTTAAGGGAAAGCGCCGGATGGAGGAACTTCATCGTGGATTTCAACCCGGCGGTCCGCTGGCATCGAAACTCGACGGGTCTACTCCTTTTCGGCGTGCGTCGAGCGCAGCCTCAATCCGCGGAAGGAGCTGGGCAGTTCACGACGGGATCGCCGACGAGCCATACACCGGGGTCACGATGTACAAGCGCCTCGGTAAGAATGCGGGTATTAACACCTTCCCTAATGCGGCCTGGTAGGCTCCACCTTGAAACCTGCTAACCTTCCGGCGTTCAGCTCTCCAGCTTCCTACAAAGTTACGCAACCGGTCCAAGTTCCTTCCCGAGCCTCGGATGACTCGCGTTCTCCAGCAAATCACAAGCCGTTTACACCTTATGTCTATTGCGCATAGCCTTGTTCGATTTTGAAGAAAAATGAGGAGAGAAAAGAAACAGGGAATTAATGTGGCTATGCGCATTAACCCTCGGATGCTCCTTCGGCCCCTACCTTATTCCTGCCACCTGATGCGCCGCATGTTATACTCGATACACGGGGATGATCGGTATCGACGAAGGGGGTTGGAACCAGGCTGCAAGCCGAGAGGCGCCGAACTCGCAAAATCAGCGCAACTAAAAAGTGCCAATCGCACAAACTATGCGGCTCTGCCGCTCGCTGCGTAAAGTAGCGAGCTAGAGCTGGCCCTCGGAAAGAGGGCTCGCCTCCCGTAACCGCCCTCGACCGGGTGCGGTGCAGGCGACAAAAAAGTCGGGGTGCCGCAGGGGAGGCCCCTAAACCTGCGAAAGAAGGACTTTCGGGTCCTAGCGGCTGGCCAAAGGTGAGCCCTTCCGGCCGGGCTCCCGGCGGCGAGAACACAATAGACCGGCCAAGCTTGTAGAAGCCCGGTTACCGAAGCCTTTGGACGCGGGTTCGATTCCCGCCATCTCCACCTAGCAATAGCAGAGAGCGTCTGAAATCCATCCTCAGACGCTCTCTCAATTTTCAACCCTGCGCCCCTTGCCTGCGGGGTTGTTCGGAATCTACACCGGGTTGTTCATGCGAAAGCCATGCCCCCGCACCGTCGTTACGTAGTGGTGCTCAGGATCGACTTCGCTCAGCCGCTCTCGCAATCTTCGAACCAGCGCATCAATGGCTTGTTCGGATACTCCTTCGCCCACCGCATCTGGCCAGACGCTAGCGACGATCTGCTCTCGAGTGACCACCCGATCCGGATTCTCATACATCAGCGCCAGTAATCTGAATTGAGGTGGAGAGAGCGGCGGCTCGATCTCGGCTTGCCCTAACCATACTCGGTGCGCCTGCGGGTCCATGCGCAGCCTCCCTAGCCCCAGCTGCGATAGGTCGGCAGCTTTGAGAGGGATAGTGGCCTCGAACCCCACATAGACAAGCTTCAAGGCCAACGCGATCTGGATCTCGTCTCCGTCCTGGAGCAGGACCCCCTCCGTCACTTCCGTGCCGTTCAGATGGGTCCCGTTCTTGCTGCCCAGGTCCTCCAGCAAATACCCGCGTTCGGTGCGTCGGATGCGTGCATGGTGCCGAGAGACCTGGCGGTCCGGCACGATCAAGCCACAATCCTTGCCGCGGCCGATGATCAGCTGCTCAGAATCGAGTACCCACCGACCACCATCCAGCTTCCCCGTGTGTGCTATGAGAACGGGAAACTCGCCTAGCTCATTCTTCATTGCCTTCTAAGAAGCCGAATATCTACCGATGAGTATAATGACTCTTTGGAGAATTCGGCTATCCGAGCCTCCCCAATATAAATGATCGCACCTGTAAAGTCTGGCAGGACGCTTCGAGAACGCTACATAGTAACCAGGGTGATCGGCCGCGGTGGTATGGGGTCGATCTACCTCGCCGAGGATAACCGCCTTTCCGGACGCATATGCGCCATAAAGGAGGTCTACCAGCCAAGCGACTTACCAGAAGCGATACGCTCCCAAGGACGAGATCAGTTCTATCGGGAAGCCTCTGTATTAGCTCAGCTAGATCACCCGAACCTTCCCAAGGTCTCCGACTTTTTCACCGAAGACGAGCGGGACTATCTGGTTATGGATTACGTACCCGGAGATGACCTGAAGTCGTTGATGGACAAGGCGCGACGGAAGTCCGAATTCCTGCCTCTGGAGGATGTTCTGGTCTGGGCAGCGCAAATCGCAGACGCGCTTGAGTACATGCACAACCAGGACCCACCGGTGATACACAGGGATCTAAAGCCCAGCAACCTCAAGCTCACGCCCAATGGGCTCATAAAGCTGGTGGACTTTGGCCTCGTCAAGCGGATGGTTCAAGACGAGATGACGGTCACGGTTATCCAGGGACGCGGCACCGCGACCTACACTCCTCTCGAGCAATATGGGGGGGATACCGGCCACACGGATGTACGGAGCGACATCTACGCGTTCGGAGCCACTCTGTACCATCTGCTGACCAATCAGCCGCCGCTCGAAGCCAAACAGCGTTTCCTGCGTCCCCATGGAATGAAACCACTTAGCGAATTCAATCCCGCGATTGAGCCGCCGCTTGAGGAAGCTGTTCTGTGGGCGATGGCACTTCATCCCGATGACCGTCCGGATGACGTAGCCTCGTTTCGTCAGGCCTTAGCTCAAGGAAAGCCAGACGAATCCCCCGCTTCGACATTGCCCGGCCTTCCTTTTGAATCTAGTTTGGATCGCTGGCTGGCGGGAGCGGTGCTCGCGCTGCTTCTCGTGGCGATCGTCGCCTCATTGAGCTGATCGGCGCCACCATAAGTACCCAAGCAAGCTCGCCGCGATAGCAACCGCCGCCCCCATTACGACCCCGGAAAACACACCCAGGGATTGGATTAACTCCTGGCTCCCTGGAAATCCCAGAGCGAGATAGTTGTATCCAACGAGCCCTCCCGCCACGATCAAGAGGCCAATGCGAGTTCGACTTGGCTCGTCCGGCGCTATGAGTACATAGCCAATAACTGCAATTATTGCGACACCCGGTAAGGCAAGCGCGAGTTCGCCAAGGCCGATCGATGGAGGGGGTGGCGCGGGCGTCGCCACCGATCCCACATCGGGCACCGGAGTCGGCGTTTCCTGCGCAGGCGTTATGGAGGGAGCTGGCGCGACGGTCGGCGCCGTGGTGGGCGTGATCACCGTGACGATTCCCTCTTGAACATTCAGTTGTAGAATTTCGGATTGTCTTGCCGGCTCGCTCCTGGCCTCCAGCGTCAGCACTCCAAGCCTATCCAGGGTCACAGATAGCGTGGCAGATCCGCCAGATGTCACGGCATCTTGGTTGAAGCTCGTTCCCTCTCCCTGGTACGAGAGCACAAACTCAACCGGTGTCCCGTCTGGAACAGGATTCCCATTGTGATCGAGTATGATGCCTGTGCTCACCTGCACTACATCGCCTACGGCATATCCCTGCGTGGCTTCCCCCTCTTCACCCGTCCCCGGGATGGAAAGGCCAATCAGTTGGGCTGGATCCGGAAAGGTCACCTCAATCAGGTCATATCCCACTCCGGGCACACTCACGGGTGAGGAGCCGCGCGCTGACAGTTCTTGGAACAACAGCCGTGCAGCCACTTCAACGAAAGAAGTAGTCTTCCCATAGAGCGAATAGTAGACATCGATCTTGCTGATATCGGTGGCGCTGAGGTCGTACGGTACGTCCATTGAGAAAACTACGACCCGTTTGTTGCGGACCAGATCCGGACGGTTGTCCAGTAGCCGCTTAAGAGCATTCGAGCCGAATACCTCCGGATCCTCCTTTAGGGTAACGAACACCAGCCAATCGGCAGGCCGGATGACCGCCTCAACGTCTTCCGGTGCGAGGAGTGGCAGGGCCGGAACGGATGGAGGATCTTCCCCCAAGAAGAGCGCCAGATCGGCCATGGAGAGCGAGGTTGAATTCCAGGCGCCCACCTGACCCGCCGCGTTCGTTCCATAGAGCGCCAAGATCGTGTCCTCCAGTTCCGTCGCTCCGACGTGCTGGAAGGATTCGCAGCTAGTGCATTGAATGTAATCGCGAACATCCGTGATGAAGACCATGCGCTCCCCGATCTGTGGGGGACCTTCGATCAGATTCGGCAGTTGCTCTGAAGATGGGCTGAGCAAAGTAGCCCCCTCCCGGGCCACCTGCAGCGTGACATTCGATTGGCCGATGCCTTCGGGCACTTCCTCCAATGGCAGGACGTTCTCAGGGTCAAACTCCCCCCCGTTGATCCGAAGTTTGAATTGGAGGATTCGCAAGACGGCCTCGTCTACGCTTTGAGCGAAAATGGCATCGTCCCGGTACTTTTCCGCGAAGAAACTCAGAGTGTCATTAACCGTGGTGAGCTGGTTGGGATCTCCATCTGATACGAAATCGGACAAATACAGCAAATCATTTCCCGCCAAGAACGCATCCCGCGCCACCAGATGACCCCGGTAGCTCTGGCCCAGCGACTCGTAGAACCGGCGTAGTGCACCCGAGCCCAACGGACCGCTGAGCGTGACGCCGCCCCCTTGTCGCCATGCGGCAAATGGTTCCGACGCCATTAGCTGACCGAAAGCATCCGGATCGAGACCGATGGGTCGAGTGGTGTCCCGAATATTCCCTTGAAACCCCTGGTACCGGATATGACCTGAGAGGAGTCCGTCCGCGATGCCGGGCGCCGCCCCAGGTGATGCATCCGTTACGGCAAAGAACGGCGCCAGCTCGATTTGCTGCAGCTGCACCAGTGACTTCCTGACCGTGGAAGCCTCCTCCTCAATGGGTCGGTCGCTACCGCCCAGCCCCGGGAAGTGCTTGGCGAACACGCCAATGCGCCCGTTGGAGCCCTCGTGGACGCCCTCAATAAAGGCCTTGCCCATCACTCCGACCCAGTAAGGATCTCCTCCAAACGACCTGACGCCAATGTCACCCAGGTCCAACTGCCGCGGATCTTCCAGCACGTCCAGCGAGGGCCCGAGCAGCATGTTGATACCCATCGCGCTCAATTCCGATCCAATGACCGCCCCTGTCGCTCGGGAGAGCTCTGGATCCCAAGTTGCGCCAAGCGCCATTTGGGAGGGTGTGGACGACAATCCCGACATGATCTCGGAATACTCTGGCCCATTGCCCTCCTGAACCACTCCCAAGAGCAGTGGGACGTAGACTCCCGGCTCGATCTCGACATCGCCCTCCGTTCGCGCGAGCGATGACTCGTACTCAGTGGATTGGAGGGTTGTGATCAATTCCCGCAGCACAGGGAGCGTATTTTCCGGGCCAATAAAATTGTTGTTTCCAGATCGAAGTATCACGCCCGAAATGTGGTTATCGCGAATGAGAGTCAGAATAGGATCGTCGGATTGAGGGCGGGAGCCATTAAATGTGAGCAGGAACAGCTGCCCGACGCGTTCCTCGGGCGTCATTTGCGCGAGCAACGATTCGGCCAGATCGCCTTGAGGCCGCGGCAGAATTGCCGAAACTCCCAGGAGCAGCACGGCAAGCGATGCAGCAATTCTCATCGTTCATCTAGAGCAAGAGGAGCAGAATACGCGCCAAGGCTAGGTTTGAACATCCTGATCAACAATCCGGTGCAGTTGCCTGCGTCGCTCTGCACCTGAGAGCGTTTCCAGTTTTCGCAGGCCTAATGGATCAACCTCCAGCCTGAGCAGCTCCAACTCTCGTTCGGTCGGCAGAGCCGTTGTTTGGAGCTCATCTGCGATTGCCAGCTCGAAGGCGGTCTTGGCTACCACCCGATCAACGCTCACGCCTGGGTGGAGGTGCGTGAGACGCATGTGTCCATCCGGGTAATCAAACTGGCCCAGATCTGAAACGAGATATTTTGGGCCCGAACCGGCGCTTCTATCTTCACTGTGGCCAAGCCCTGAGAGAAAGTCCAATTTCTTTGGGAATGCCACCCGCGAATGTCTTGGCACGTACAGAATCATGTCGCTCATGAAAACGGATACATCCGATATCCCGCCCACCCCCGGCATGCGCAGCCGTGGACTCCGATAATCCTTCCCGATGGAAATATTGTTGGTGTTGCCGCGTTGGTCGACTTGGCCGGGTCTGAAGAATTCCTTCGGTCGCACGGAGGGCAGATAATCCGCCGCGCCCTGAACAAAACTAGAACTGGTCAGTGCCGCTTCGATCCACCGCCCCTCTGCGTCTGTAAGGCTCATCTGTGGCGGATCGAGGGTAACGGACGTGGCAATAGCGGAGGCGATAAATATATTGGGTGCATGCAGCTTGCGAGCCAGGAGCGCGGCCGCTGCCCCTAACGGAGTGGCCAATCCCAGAGCAACGACCTCCTCATCATTGATCTGACGCGCCAAGCAAAAGCAGATCAATTCGTCCGCGGAGCATTCCATTTCAATGGTTATTTGGAGGTCCTGTGCGGTTAGCCCCACGGCATAAATCAAGATGCCCCGCCTTGTGCGGGGCATGGCGGCTGCGACTTTAGGAGCCTATAGCTCCACGAAGTAGGCCTCAGCGGCGCGGTCTATTAACTCCTTGCTCATCGCCGGCTCTACGTTGAGATAGCGCGAGATGTCCAGGATCTGGTCACATATGTCTCGCGGATGCGACGCTCTTAGCTTTCGATTACGTTTGATATACCACTCCTGGAGCATGTAGGCCAGGCCTCGATCCGAGTATGGAATTCCCTTCTTATCGGCGGTGCGCTTAAAGATCTCACGATAGGCCTCGTAAGAAGGGTCTTCGACCTCAATCTTATGGCGCAACCTTCTGAGGAAAGCCTCATCCACGAGGTCCCTGGGAGGCAAATTGGTCGAGAAGACGACGAGAACATCGAACGGCACCTCCACCTTGCGCCCGGTGTGCAATGTCAAGAAATCAATACGGTTTTCCAGCGGCACGATCCAACGATTCAGAAGGTCACGCGGCCGGACCTGCTGCCTACCGAAGTCGTCGATGAGGAAAACACCGCCATTGGCCTTGACTTGGAATGGCGCCTCATAAAACTTGTTGACGTCATCGAAAACCAGGTCCAGCCCGTCCATCGTGAGCTCACCACCTACCACAATGAACGGCCGGCGAATCTTGACCCAGCGCGGATCTGCTTTCAGCGCGCCGGTCACGCTGCCCGCGGTCCCTATCTCCTGGTTAGGCGAGAGCTCATGGTTTACCGAATCATAGAGCTTGACTACCTGCCCATCGATGTCGATGGCATACGGGATCGTCATGTCCTCCAAGAGCAGGAGCCGCCCGATGGCACGCGCGATGGTGGTCTTCCCATTGCCGGGGGGGCCATAGAGGAAGATGGAGGCACCAGAATTAACCGCGGGTCCGATCTGGTTGAAGGTCGTCTCGGATAGGATCAACTCCTCAAGGGCTCGTTTCATTCCGCGCGGATTCACGGTAGGTCTGCTGCGGCTTTGCCGCTCGATGGCTTCGTTGTAGACGTCTACCGGAACCGGCGCCGGCCCCGCGTATTGGCTCCGCTCCAACGCCTCTCGCGCACGGGCAATCCCGGCGTCCGTAATGGCATACTGGTAGGCCCCCTCGCCAATGCCGACCTGCGCCTTAACTTCCACGAATTTCTCGCGCTTGAGGGCTTCTAAGATATGGTCGGTCAATCCGGCGTAGGGAAGCGCCATCGCCTCGGACACTTTGAAACCCGTCAGATAGCCTCTGAAGTAGAGGATCTTGAGAGCCAGGTCCTGCAGCCACAGCTGCGAAAGACCCGTATCTTCTATCTTATTGATGGCCGAAGGAACATAACGTAGACTGCCAGTGGTTGGCATATCTGCCGTTCGTATTACGCGAGGTGAAGTGCGCGGGAGGGTCATGCGTCAGATTATATACGCCGTAGGTACCGGTAGCAAATCGTCGCTTGTTCCCACTCGCGCCGCTCAGTAAAATACTCCCATGCGACTTACTTTTCTCCTGCCAGTGTTCAACGAGCGGGCCACGGTGGAAGAGATCCTCCAAATCGTGGAGGCTTCAGGACTGGCGGATCACATCATTGTTGTCGACGATGCATCCACAGATGGAACCCGGGAATTACTTCAGGATCTGGCCTCCCGCAATCCTCGCCTGGAGCTGCATCTTCATGACCGGAATCAGGGAAAAGGCGCTGCTCTTCGTACTGGATTTTCTAAGGTAAAGACCGAGCTCGTGCTTGTTCAGGATGCGGATCTCGAATACGATCCGCGCGATGTTCCAGGTCTGCTTGCACCCATCGAAGAGGGCAAAGCGGACGTCGTGTACGGCTCCCGGTTTCTGGGGGCTCCGCGCCGACCCACCATGTTCTGGCATATGGTCGCCAATAAGCTGCTCACCCTAATGACCAATGTGCTGTACAACACCATCCTGACGGACATGGAGACGGGCTACAAACTCTTTCGTCGAGAGGTGATACAGGGCATTGAAATTCGGTCTAATCGCTTTGATTTCGAGCCAGAAATCACCGCAAAGCTGCTCAAGAAAAAGGTGCGAATCTTCGAAGTCCCGATATCTTTCAATCCGCGCGAATATTCTGAGGGGAAGAAAATTGGGCTACCAGACGCATTCGCGGCCGTCTGGGCTCTGCTGAAGTATCGCTTCGTGGATTGAGGATTAGAGCGGCCGCAAATCCTGCACGTTGAGCTGAAGACTTACCACCCCTCTGAACTCATTTCGCTCTAATCGATAGGCCAGCTCCAGCCGGTCAGGCAGTGCGGCAGCCTGTTCGCCAAAGCCAAACGCAATCGCATCAAAGACCCTTCCCGCATGTCGCACGGTCAATTTGATGTGTCTACCGCCCTGTCCTACCGTGCGCTTAGAATGAACCTCAACTCCCGCCGTGGAGAACACCGGATAAGGGTTTGCCTGGCCGCAGGGTTGCAGCCGATCGATAAATGCCATGAGTTCTTCATCTAATTCGTCGAAGTTAACGTCCGCGTCGATCTCCAGGCGAGGCCTGAGATCGAGTCCGGCCAATCGATCGCCAGCTAGCTCCGACAAGCGGGTCACGAACGCCTGGCGGTTCTCCGTGAGCAGCGAAAACCCTGCGGCCTGGGCGTGTCCGCCAAACCTAAGCAAGAGGTCATCGCACGCTTGCAGGGCTTCCGTGATATGGAACTCGGGGATGCTGCGTGCTGAACCGCGCAGCACATTGCCCTCAATCCGAGCTACTAGCGCCGGTCGATAAAACTCATCCGCCAGTCTGCCTGCCACCAGGCCGAGAACGCCCTCGTGAAATTCGTCATCCGCAGCCATAAGCAGGTTCTCCGACTGAGGTTGTTCTTGCGCCAGCGTGCGGGCGCGCTCAAGGGTCTCAGTCGTCAGCTGCCGCCGCTCTCGGTTCAGGCGATCCAGCTTTCCCGCGTGTTCCCACGCCTCGGATCCTTCCGTCGCAAGCAGAAGCTGTACCGCCAGGCTCGCATCGGCCAATCTGCCGGCAGCATTGAGACGCGGCCCCAGGCCGAATCCGATCGAGGAGGAGCTGATGGATCCCTGACCATATCCCGCAAATTCAGCAAGCGCTCGCAGGCCGGCGCGCGGCGAAGCGTTCAGCTGCTCTATGCCCGCGGCCACCAGGACTCGGTTTTCATCGATCAGCGGAGCCAGGTCGGCAACGGTTCCGACCGCAACCAGGTCCAGGTATTTCTCCACATCCGCCCCCCCAGATGACTGGACGAGACCCTGTGCTAACTTGTAGGCAAGCCCGACACCTGCCAAACCCTTAAATGGATAGGTGTCGTCCGCGCGATTCGGGTCGATCACGGCCAGCGCAGGAGGCAGCTCGGGTCCCGGCAGATGGTGGTCGGTAATGATGAAGTCCAGACCCAGCGCGCTTGCGGATTTGACGATCTCGTTCGAACGAATCCCACAGTCGACACTCACTACCACCGATGCTCCACCCTTATGGATCTCCGCCAGCGCGGATTCATTCAGGCCATAACCTTCCGTGAATCGATTAGGGATATACCAACCGGTATCCAGGCCAAGCGAGCTGAACACCTGCGTCAGCAAAGCGGTGGCCGTCGTTCCGTCGGCGTCGTAATCCCCGTAGACCACCACGCGCTCCCCGGCCCGCCGAGCAGCCTGTAACCGATCTATGGCTCGATCCATATCACTGAGCTGAGATGGGTCGGTTTCTAGTTTGTATTTTCGGTTCAGGAACGCCTCAATTGCGCCTTCTGTGGTTAGGCCACGCCGTTCCAGAATGCGCGCCATGAGCCCGGAACCAAAACCATCCTGCGAAGCATCTGTGCGAATCCAACGCTTACCGGGCATCTACAACAACATCCTCGGGGAGGGAACCTTCTGCTATGTACCAAAAGCGGCCCGCGCTGATGCGGGCCGCCCTTACGGTGCTCCTGGGCAATCTACGCCCAACCCTGCTTCTTTGCGAAATCCGTGATCACCGGAATGTTGACGTACTCTCCCTGATAGGCCTTAATTCCCCAGTAAATAGCGATAACCCACATCACAAGGGAGGGAACAAATAAGCAGACAAAGCCAACAATGGAGACCAACACAATCAGGATTCCCCAGATCAGCGCCTGAGCATTGTGCGCGCGAATAAAGGGCCTGCTCTTCTTGTCTTTCATCAGCAGGATCACAATCGGCGCCAAGGGCGTTAGCACATATGCCAACAACGACACCAACTTGTCATCATCTGATACCCCGGTATCCTTTTTCGGTGCTTCGCTCATTATTGACCTCCTAGTATCGATCTAACTCGGGATTGCTTCAACTTTCTCTGTTCACTACAACCCCTTTCTCCGACAGAGGTTGCTTGGAGTTCAATTGGTGCGTGTGCTAGCATTGGGCCATGCGTATTGGGTTCATGGGGTCGCCGCAGTTTGCGCTGCCAAGCTTGAAGGCACTTTCAGAGCAGTATACCGTCGTGGCGGTGGTTAGCCAGCCAGACCGTCCGGCGGGTCGCGGCAAGAAACGCAAATCCCCCGCTACAAAGACGTTCGCGTTGGAAGCGGGAATTCCCATACTGCAACCCGAGCGCATCCGGAACGACGATTCAATCCTGCGCATTGCCGAACTTCAACCTGAGTTGCTGGTCGTCGCCGCGTATGGCCAAATCCTTCCCCAAAGATTGCTCGATCTGCCAGAGAACGGCAGTCTGAATGTACATGCCTCTCTCCTCCCCCGCTGGCGAGGTGCGGCACCCGTCCAGGCGGCGATACGAAGCGGGGACAGAGATTCTGGCGTCACGATCATGCAGATGGATGCCGGTCTAGACACAGGCCCCATCCTCAGCCAGCGAAGAGTCGGACTTAGGGCGGAAGAGACCGGAGGCTCGCTGACCGAGCGCCTATCATACATTGGAGCAGAGCTGCTTATCGATACGCTGCCACGCTATATATCGGGCGAGATTGCCCCGCAGCCTCAGGACGACACTCTCGCCACTCACGCTCCAATGCTTGTGAAGAGCGATGGTGCGCTCGATCCGCAGGCAACCGCCGAGCAATTGGTCCGGCAGATTCGCGCCTTCGATCCCTGGCCGGGTACCTTTATTATGTGGGGTGAACGAAGACTGGCCATCAAGCGCGCGCATGCCGCATCACAGAATGGCGCGATCTCCGGCGAGGTGGTGCTGATTGAGGGCTCTCCTGCACTCACCACTCGCGAAGGTGTGTTAGTTCTGGATATCGTTCAACCATCCGGAAAGCGCGAGATGTCGGGAGAGGCATTCATCCGCGGCGCGCCCGAATTTGTCGGCGCCCAGCTGCTTGCCTAGCACATGATGGAGCTGCAAATCGTCCGCACACGCCACCCACCAGATGCTTATCTGGAACAGCTCGCTACGCTACTCCATTCCGAAACTCCGGATGTGGGCCTGGACGACTTAAGGCGCAGATTGGAGCTCTTGCCTGGTGATGATCGGTTCTTCCTTGCGTTAGATGCTGAAGCACTGATTGGCTATGCGCATCTGAGGGTGACGCACGATCTCGCAACCGAAGATAGCATCGAGCTTATCGACATCATCGTCACTCCCAAACTGCGCAGACAAGGGGTGGGACGCCGACTGATGACCGCCGCTGAAACTTGGGCTTTTCAGGGGGAGCGCGCCAGGCTGATTCTGCGCACAGACGTCGTGCGCAGCGAGGCGTTGGCGTTCTTCTCGGCCCTCGCTTACGAACCCTCCGGCACTTCCCAGGAATACGTGCGCGATTTGGAAGCCGCTCGCCGAGCCGAAGCTCCTACTCAGCCTCAGTAGGTCGGGATCCAGATGCAGAGTGGCCCGATTTACTTGCATGGCGGGCGAATTCACCTCCTGCCAGATTCTTCGCATGTCGTCGATTCGATCCTGATCCATGAGGGTCGGGTGCGTGCTGCTGGCGGCACGCACGAGGTTGCACCGCTGCTGAACCCGCGAACCGGGCAGATCGACCTCGGCGGCCGGACGGTGATACCAGGGCTGATCGACGCCCATATTCACCTCGAAAAGTATGCTCGTTGGCTCAATATGGTCGACTGTGAGCAGCCTGCCGTGAGCGATTGTTTGAAGCGCCTCAGCCTGCAGGCAGATCGAACTCAACACGATACCTGGATCCTGGGGCACGGCTGGAATCAGCATGCCTGGGGCACCTATGGGAAGCTGGAAGAACTGGATGCGGCGCTTCCAAACCATCCCGCCTATCTAACCGCAAAGTCCTTGCACGCGGCATGGGTCAATTCGCGGGCACTTCAACTGGCAGGTATTGACGGCTCGACACCGGATCCAAAAGATGGTGTGATCGAGCGAGATGCCAGCGGCAGAGCCACTGGCATCCTCTTTGAAGCAGCCATGCGCCTGGTTGCCGAACGCATTCCAGTCCCAACCTCAGAGCAGCTGGCAGATGAACTGGCTGCTGCACAGAAAAAGCTGGCTCAAGCCGGGCTGACCGGTGTACACGACTTTGATGGGCCAGCCTGCCTGCGAGCGCTCCAGATCCTGCGCGAGCGCGGCGAACTGAGCCTGCGGATCTTGAAGAACATCCCCGTCGCCCAATTGGCCGCCGCGCACGATCTAGGACTTCGAAGTGGCTTTGGAGACGCCTGGATCCGCATAGGCAATATCAAGGTCTTTGCGGATGGCGCCCTGGGACCCCGAACAGCGGCGATGCTGCAACCCTACGGTGGCGAGCCCGAGAACAGCGGAATGCTGCTGCTGGACGGCGAGGCGCTAACGGAAGTTTTCGAACAGGCGGCCCAGGCGGGATTTGGCATGACGGTACATGCTATCGGTGACCGTGCAAACCACGAAGTCCTGAACGCCTATGGTTTGCTGCGCAAGTTTGAGAAAGAACACGCTCTTCCTCAGAGGAGACATCGTATCGAGCACCTGCAGATCCTACATCCGGATGATCTGGTGCGCCCTTCCGAGCTCAACCTTGTGGCCTCCATGCAGCCGACGCATGCCACTTCCGATATGGAGATGGCCAATCAATACTGGGGAGATCGAATTACCGAGGCTTACGCCTGGCGCACGCAGCTTCAACTGGGCGCACTTCTGGCGTTCGGATCGGATGCCCCGGTAGAGAATCCGGATCCGCTCTTGGGGATTCACGCTGCGGTCACACGCCGGCGGGAAGATGGCAGCCCGGGTGTCGATGGTTGGGTAGCGGACCAGCGAATCAGCATCGCCCAGGCGTTGGCCGCCTACACCACCGGCCCTGCCTACGCGGCCGGAAGCGAGTCCTGGCAGGGACAGCTCACCGCGGGCTGTGCGGCCGACCTCGTGGTACTGAGCCGCGATCCATTCCAGACAAGGCCTGACCAGCTATTGGCATTGGAGGTGCAAGGTACGATGGTGGCGGGAGAGTGGATCTACCGGGGCTTCTAGTCCGGCGGGGATCGCACGAGACGACGTTGCTGGTCGCGGCAGTATATTAGTCCGGCCGGGATCGCACGAGACGACGGACATCTCCGTCTCGATAGGTCAGGCCGATCGAATCGAGGTGTTCCATAAGCGCCAGTGCGTATTTGCGCGATGTGCCAAACATGTCTCGCGCCTCCGCAACGGTGATCTCCCCCTCCGCTCGAAGCCGCTCGGCGACCCGATCTTTCATCTCCCCATAGGTATCCTGCGCAAATACCACTCCCTCGCCCACCTTGATCAGCTGACCGCCTTCGATAAGCCCCTCCAGCAGCTCGTCCCCGACTGCTTCTCTGCTTTCCTTAAGCGTCGGCGGGCCATAAGGGCTGCTAGCGAAGCGCTGCATGAGGGATTGAACACTTCGCTCTTGATCCGCGGAGTAGGTAATCTCAAAGTCTGGCAGCCGCACCCGATTGCCGATCCTGCGGATGACACCCTGCTCGACGAGCGCCTCCAGCAACTCATCGCCTGAGTGACCGAGGCGGTTCCTAAACTCCTCAACCGGAATGCCCCCTCGCAGCGAATGGTCTCTGTGATACGCCTCAAGCAGTTCATTCGCTCGAGTGACATTATTCTCCCAGGGTGCTGCGCAGAGGGCAATCCAATCCTTCTGCGCGACATGCTCATTCAGGAGTACGAGATCTCCTGCGGCCCGGAGGCGCAGTATTTCCTCAGCAGCCGCAGATTGCGACAATCCTGCCTCTTGCCCAGCCTCTCTCAGACGTACGGGCACCGGCCCGGCGATCAAGGCCAGAAGTAGCTCTTCGGGGACGCCGCTCACCATCCTCTCCAGTCCCTCTATTACGGTCCCGTCTTTGCGCTTGTGACGTCTTGCAGGGTACGGGTCCGCGATTCTCCCGCCCCCTATCGTGGTGCCGGGTGACGGCTGGCGCAGGATGAAGTGATCTCCACGCCTGACGGCAACGGGTCGTTCTAACTCTAGCTGCAGCCACCCATTTTCGCCTCCCTTGAGGGGCATCTCTTGAAGTAAGCGGACACGGGCCATGCGCTGCGCGGATCCGGAGAAGAACTTTACGCTCGCGTTGTGGCGGATCGCAACCCCGCTGTCCTTAAGCACGCGAAACTGGACGTCTACCCTGGAGGTTGGCGCGTCGGTTCCCGGCAGCGCAACTACATCACCCCGCTCGATCTGATCAACACTCGCCCCGGTAATATTGGCGGCTACTCGGCTTCCAGGCTCCGCCACTTCAACCATTTGTTTGTGCGTCTGCAGACCGCGGATGCGCGCACCCAGTCGCTTCGGCAGCAGCTCAATCTCCTGTCCCTTCTCGAGCTGTCCATCCAGAAGCGTCCCGGTCACTACTGTTCCGAAACCAGCAATTGTGAAGGCTCGATCGATCGGCAGTCTCGGTCTTTGCGTGTCTTGTCGGGTTCTAGACGATCCCAGCGCCGAATCCAGCACTTCCAGAAGGTCCGCGAGGCCCTCCCCGCTCACTGCCGATACGCGTACCATGGGAGCGCTTCGGAAGCGCGTTCCGCTCAGGAGGGCACGCGTGTCTTCTTCGACCAGATCGACCCATTCCGTTTCCGAGACGAGATCGATGCGGCTGTGCGCTACAACGAGCGTGTCGATTTCCAATAGATCCAGAATCGCCAGATGCTCCCGGGTCTGAGGCATGATGCCTTCATCAGCCGCAATAACGAGCAAGGCGGCATCTATCCCACCCACTCCCGCCAGCATATTCTCAATAAAATCACGATGGCCTGGGACATCAACAAAGCCCAGGCCTTCTCCACTCGGCAGCGTCATCCAGGCGAAGCCGAGATCGATGGTCATTTGCCGGTCCTTTTCCTCCCGCAGTCTGTCAGGATCGATTCCCGTGAGGGCTTCCACCAGCGTGGACTTTCCATGATCCACGTGACCGGCAGTTCCAATAACACGCATCTTCTAGAAGCTCATCTACGTATCACCATCTCGAAGCTCTGCACCCCACTCCTGCACAAGAGCCAAGAGATCCGCAATCCTCCCCTTGCTCGATCGATCCGATTCCTCCATGCCCAGCAACGAAGTCTCCAGGCGATCCTGATGGTCTTCCAACTGCTCCGAGATGGCCCGATGCTGGCGGTCGTGCTCCTTCCACTGTTCCTCGGAACTGAGCCTGAAGCTGCTCCAACGTTTATGCTCATCTGCCTGGAAGGTCGACCATTCCTGCTTGAATCGATCCTCGCTCAATCTTTGTATCTCGCTCACTTCGGCAATACGACGGTCGAGCCGCTCAACGACTGCTTCGAGCTCATCCCGCAGCAGCCTCAACGCCCGGTGAGTCTCCTCGTAAGACTCTATTCGCTCCTGAAGTTCCTCAGATTGAATCTCAAACTCTGTGAAGCGCTTTTCCCAAGCATTCCAAGCTCGCTCAAATTCGGCCAGCCGAGCAGATTGCTGCTCGGTCCACAGCATCTGCGACTGACGAAGCTCCTTCTCACTGATCTCAACAATTTCAGCTCTGGTTGCGAGTTTCTGGAGCTGATCTTCTGATGAGTCGATCAGCCCACGT
>JBGMQN010000115.1:0-13423 GCA_048054495.1 Anaerolineales bacterium | reverse complement strand
AGCTCTGGTTGCGAGTTTCTGGAGCTGATCTTCTGATGAGTCGATCAGCCCACGTTGCTCGTCGACCCTCTTAACAAAGGCGGAGGTTCGGCTCTCCAGCTCGTTGATCCGCTGGAAATCTTTCTCTCTAGCTTCCCTGATGCCTACCACCAAACGCGTTTCGCTTTCGATTGCAGATTCTGCCTGGTCAACCTTCTTCTCAATCCCATCCAACGCCCGGCTGAGCCGCAACTCTTCGCGCTTTCGCGTCTCTAGCGTTTCGTTAACCCGGTCCAACTCCTTGAACCTGATTCTGAGCTTTTCAAGCTCTTCCTCAACTTTCCTCTGATCAATGGTGCGCAATGATTCAAGCTGATTTTCCCGCGCGATCCGCCGCTCGTCATGCGTTTCTAACTGCTGCAAGATCTCCGTGCGATGCCTTGCGATCGTATCATCGTACTGGCGGACTCTCGCTTCAAGCGCCGCGATGCGGGCCACTTCCCCTGCGAGGTCGCGCAGCTGCTGAGCTTGCTGCCCAGTTGATTGGTCGAGCGCTTCGAGCCGCTCCTCCAACCGCGTTAATTCCTCAGCATCCCTCCGCCGCTGCTCGTCCAGCCAGGTCACTCTCTTATCGATCTGCTCGGTCTCCAACCGTCCTCCCAGGTTTTCAGGGATCTCCATATGTGGAAAACGCGCGGTTTGCGAGTATAGCACGCAGCCCCTGGCCAGCCTCGGATCAGGGGCCCAGATTAGCCAATCCCGCAGTCGCTTGCGCCACCCAAGGAACTGCCAGTTGCGGGAAGATCCCTAACAACAAAGATGCGCCGGCCATCAAGGTCACCGCCAGAGTGCGTGGCTTATCCTCCACAACATCTGCTTCTGCCGATCCCAAATCAAAAAGCACACTTGTCCATCGAAGCACGGCCCACAAGATAGCCAGCGTGCTGAACACCATCAGCAGTGCACCGGCGCGGGAAGCCTCCGGCAGCTGAGTTAGCAGTGTCCAGCGCCAGGGAAATCCGGCGGTTAGGGGGAAGCCCGCCAGGCTCATCACCCCCACCAGTCCCGCAGCGGTGGCGATCGGCGCCCTTCGACCATCGCCCCTCGAATACCCAGTTTTGGACATCAAGGCCGCTCCGAGGCCCCAGAGCCCAAAGCTAATCACCCGTACGCCGGTTAGACCTATGGCAATCTCGGTTCCGGCTGATAGGTCTGAGCCGATGGCGAGAAGGGAGACGCCGATGTCAGCCAAGAGCACATAGACCGCGATCTTAAGAAAGGAAATTTGTGTGACGGCCACGAGCGTTCCAAAGACGATCATCAAGACCCCCGCGGCCTGAATTGCCATGGAGACCCGAGGATCGGCGCGCATCCAGGCAAAGTTGTCGAGGAATCGCAGCAAAAAGAAAACCCCCGAACTCTGAAGAATAATGGCAACAAAAGCGAGTGAGTATGGGTTGACCCGCTCGGCGATACTGGGGAGCCAGTAATGGAACGGGGGGACAAACATGAGAATAACGAAACCCAATCCGAGCAATAAAACGACCCGCAGCGCCAAGTCCGGCGTCACGCTGGTAACCCCAACGTTTTCAAGCAGCCAGCCGGTAAAGAGGATCGCCATCATGGCCATCGTGTATAGAACCAGAATGTTGAGCACCCCCCTCTCACTCCGAGAGCCCGGCGGGATCAGTATGAACACAGATGCCATCGCGGCCAACTCCAGAAATATAGCGGCGAAGAGGAAGGGTTCAATCGTTAATGCGCCGGCCAGAAGCCCCAGCGCGATAAGCCCAGCAGGAACGAATGAGCGGCCGGGAGCAACTGCCCAGCCCAGGCCAAAGAACAGAGCTCCGACCAGAAATAGGAAACCGACTCCCGCCCGATTCTGAGCATCGAGACTCAGGGCCCTTCCAAGGATCTGCCAGGTACTTTCGAGTCTTACCGGGATCCCTAACACCGATAAGGCTGCATCCAGCGGGGCGTAAAGCACAAACAGACCGATTAGCACGCAGGAGATACCGGCGATTGCAAAAGGTAAGTATGCTCTGCGCCTAAGGCCGAGCGTTGCCCCGGCCAATAATGCAATTGCGATGGAAACGAGTGCAGGCGCGCTCACTCTTCACCTTCAGCCAGGCCAGGTGGCTGCGCTACGAGGGTCACGTAACTGACCACCATCGCAAGGCCAATGTGCACGCTGGCAAGGAGTGCCAGGATCGCCAGCGCCGGCTCAATCACGCTGTAGGCGATTTCGAATCCGCTCAGCAAAGTGATTAGCCCGATGACCACCCGCAGAGCGCCCCGGAATAGCCCCAGTTGAAGTAAACCCATCGACATTAAGATCGCGGCGGCCATGATCGCCTCCGGTCTGATGTCCGGCACTCTCATCCAATTTGTTTGCCCAATTCCAATGGCTGCTGCCAGGATCAGAATCGCGGCAATCACTCGGAAGGCCCGACCCGCTCCTGACTCGGCAGCCGGGCGGCTCCCCGCCACGGTAAGTGCCAGCACGCCGGAGGCGATCATGCCCGCCACAACTTTGACGGCTGCGACCTGTGGCGGTAGCGCCAGCGCAGTGAGCCACGCCACGGCCGCGTATTGGACCGCCAGGATCCCGATCTGAAATCCGGGGCGCTCCACGATGATGAGCGCAAAGGCCGTGGCCGCCACTAGAAGCAGTGGTATCCAGGTCATACAGCTACCGCCTGGAGTCCGATGATCGCCATCAGGAGCACAAGCAGGATCCATAACACCGCGCTCTCGCCCTCAAGGACTTCCGCAGTCGTGCGGACGGCTGCAGCCAGCGAATCCGAAACCGCCCTCCCGACCCGCTGCGCACCCTCGACCGGGCGTCGGGATGGCAGTCCCAGTTTGGAAAGCACGGGGCGCGCCAGTGCAATCGCAACCACTCCACCGGCGATCCATAGGAACTGAGGGGAATAGCGGCTAACCACTGCTAATGCTCCGAGGGGCGCCATAATCGCCAGGCTGTACGGAAATCGCGCCTGCGTACCACCAAAGGAGCGAATTAGCGCGGCGAGCGCAAGGAATACTGCGGCTCCCTCTCCAAGGGTTGCGGCCGCCATGGCGGCCGCAACCGCGGCAAACTGTGCTCCGGACTTGCGCAGAGCGGCCCCAATATCATCTGAGGCTCTCAGCAGGTGGGCTGTTTCCATTGAGATCATCAGAGTCCAGAGCATCGCGATAGTGAGCAGATTCCCACCTGCGATCGCCGCGAGCGCGAGGCCTGCATAAAGCAGCCTGAACATGCTTCGTCCATCGAAAAGCGCCTCTGCAAAGACCACAACCGTTCCCAGCAGCAAGAACAGCCAGACGTTCTTGTCGATGGAGAAAAGGAAACCCGGGCCAAACAGTTCGATTGGCCGCCACAAGGCTATTGTCGTCACCGCAGGCAACTGTTGGAAGAGGAGCACGGCTGCCGCAACCGCAAGCCCCGCGCTGAACGACGAGACGGGCCGCGACCGCCGACCGGGGAGCAGCACGAGTATCAGGGCCCCTAAAATGAGTGTGAAGCTGGGAAGCAGCGCCAAGACAGTCTCTCGAGGCTGATCAAGAATACCATGCGGAATGGCCAAAACGCCCTGCATGCTATACTTTTTTTGGGCAGATGGGTCGCGTAACAAACCTATTTATTAAGCCGGGACACGGAGAACCTATGATGGAGGTCGCGGCGGTGACGGCCATTTCAGGTAAGGGCTTCGTTGGAGATGCCTCCCTCGGAAGCCGCAATCGACAGGTGCTTCTTGTCGATAAAGAAATCCTGAATGAGGTAGGGGTCAACCCGGGCGACGTAAGAGAGAACGTAACGATCGAGGGCTTTGAACTTTCCGGACTCACTCCCCAACATGAATTGATAATCGGAGAGGTCCTGTTAGCGGTGACAGGCGCCTGCGAGCCGTGCTCAAGGCTCGACGAAGTGCGGCCTGGTCTCAGCTCAGATATCCAGGGGAGACGAGGCGTATTGGCCCGGGTCGTTCGCGGGGGCAAATTGAAACTAGGTGATCCAGTTTCCGCCGCCCACGGCGAGCCCGCAACAAGCGCTCCGTGAGGCGCGCGCTCCGGAAGGTCACATTTCCATGATCGACATCTTCCGTTCCCAGTAGGCGCTAGTCCAAGTATTTACAATGCATGCCCAGGTGCTCATCATCCCAGAGGGATGAGTACCCCTCCCCCACCGGTGCTATAATCTCCCGGTCATGCGAGTTCGATCGCATTCTCACCCGGCATTTGGAGCTTTGGAGACCGCCGCCTAGGCCCGGAAATCTTGCGTATGCAGTCGACGGCGCGGGCGGTGCCCACGTCGTCTTTTTTATTGCTCTAGGAGGGACCGTGTTATGGAAGCAATACGCCCCGTAAGGGGGACTCGGGATTTTTATCCGGAAGATATGACTTTCCGGCGTTGGCTATACGCAAAGATCCGAGAAGCCGCGGAGCGATTCGGGTACCAGGAATTCGATGGGCCGTTCCTTGAGCGATTGGATCTTTACGCCGCGAAATCTGGCGAGGAACTGGTAAAGAAGCAATCATTCGTGTTCGAAGATCGCGGGGGCGAGATGGTGGCCCTACGGCCGGAGCTAACTCCGTCCCTGGCACGCATGGTCGCCGCAAAGAGCGGGGCCCTGCCGCGCCCCATCCGCTGGTGGTCTTTCGGTCCCTTCTGGCGCTACGAGCGCCCGCAACGGGGGCGAGCGCGGGAGTTTTTCCAGTGGAATATCGACCTGCTTGGTATTGAGTCCCCTGAGGCCGATGCTGAAATTGTAGCCGCCGGCGCCGAATTTCTGCGCAGCGTGGGGCTCTCCCCCGATGCGGTCAAGATTCTGGTGAATGATCGTAGACTCGCGGAGTCCCAGCTGGACAATATCGGCATTGGTCCTGAACGGCGCGCGTTGGCTTTTCGACTCATCGATCGTCGCGACCGGATGCCACCGGATAAGTGGGCAGATTGGTCGCTGGAGGAAGGGTTGAGCCGGGAAGAGCTCGAGCAAATGCAGGTACTGCTCGAAGATCGGGAAGCCTGGCGCAGCTCAGCGCCGCTGCAGCGGTTCTTTGAAGCAACAGACTCCATGGGGGTCGGAGACTACGTTGCCTATGACCCGGCAGTGATCCGTGGTCTGGATTACTACACGGGGACGGTCTTCGAAGCCAGAGATTCGGCTGGCAAATTCCGGGCTATTTTCGGAGGGGGTCGATATGATGACCTGGTATCCGCAGTCGGCGGGGATCCGGTTCCGGGAACGGGATTTGCCATGGGCGATATGGTCATCCGTCTGGTGCTGGAGCAGTACGATGCCACTCCTGCTTTGGATGCTCGACCTGCGGAAGTGCTGGTCACGACATTTGATGAAGGCACCCTGATGCCTGCATTGAAGCTGGCGACTGAGCTTCGTGGTTCCGGCCTGGAAGTTGAGTGGTATCCAGTGGCCGAGAAACTCGCCAAACAGCTGAAGTACGCCAACCGTGTGGGTGCTCGAGTTGCCGTTATTCTGGGACCGGATGAGATTGCCGCCGAGAGGGTCACGATTCGAGATCTACTGACCGGCGAACAGCAGTCAATTCCACGCCGCGAAGCTGCGGCCATCGTGAACCGGATACTCGAGGCATAACCCCCCTCCAGCTTGACGCTGCTTGGGGCGCTCTGTAAAATACGAGCGATAGCGAACAATCATGGCGAGCGTAGCTTAGTGGTAAAGCACCGCACTGTGGCTGCGGGGACCGCGGGTTCGAATCCCGTCGCTCGCCCCAATTAGAATCGGCGTTGACCCCGATCAACGTCGATTTTTATTCGTTCGTTTGAGGGCTCAGCCGCGCCTTACTCGATCAGGTTGTGGCGCTCCATGCACTCGTAGAGAAGATTATTGGCCCGTATGTAGCGCATCCGCGCTTGGCGCTCTTGCTCGTGGGCTTCCTGCATTTGTCTGAAGAAACCCGGATGAAGGGGTTCGACTTGGGCGGCGGGATCAGCGGGCATCTTAACCAGGTACTCGCGGGTCGCCTCGGCAGCCTCTACCCATTCATCGATCGCCTCTCTCAGAGCTGCGGCTTGTTCTTCACAGGGTGACTGCATCGGATCCATTTGCGACACTTAACATTTTATTCTGATCCGAGGTGTTGGCAAACCCCAAGGGTATACATCATCGGATTCGCATGTTGTATGACAACGCCCGCAGAGAACGCGGACTGCTCCTAGGACTGATCGCCGTTAGTCTGCTCAGTGTCACGGTATTGGCAAGCGGGCTGTCCTCGGTCGAGGTGCAGACCAGTCGGCAGCTGACCCTTGAAGCTGCTCGCCAGATCGCCGATTTCGCAGACTTTTCCCTATCAGCTCCTGCGCTGTCGGCTCTGTCATTCCTGGCAGGGTTTTTCCGCCTGCTGATCCTGGTCCTGCTACCCTTCTCTATCTACTACTTGGTTACTTCGCCCAATTTACGGAAGCGAGTACTCGTGCAGCTGCTGTACCTGCTCGTTTTTGCCTACATGATTCTGGCCTTGTCGAAAACCTTAGGCCAGTCCCCAAATGAGCTCGCTCCAGAGCGGCCCTCCGTCGGCCCCGCCACATCGGCAACCCCAGGCATCATCTCCAGCGTCGCTGAAGCCCCGGGCTGGCTATTTGTCATCGCGAGCGCAGCCATCACCATCTTGCTTGCCGCGCTCGCGATTCTGGTCTACCGCAGGTTCCTGAGGGCAGCGGAACCCGTTCACAGCGCGGCAGCCGAAGCTCGCTGGGCTCTGGGTGCGCTGGATCGAGGAGTCAATCTTGAGAATGTCGTCTTCCAGGCATACCATCGACTCTGCGCCACATCATCCGATCGGCTCGGACTGCCTCGACAACGTGATATGACTCCGATGGAGTACGAAAGGGTACTCGCCAATTCGGGGGTTCCAGTACCCCCTCTGGCGCGGCTCACCCGCCTATTTGAAAAGGCGCGCTACGGCTCTGCGGCATTGAGCACCGAAAGATGAGAAGGAAGCGGTTGCTGCCTTGCGTCAAATCCTCAGCGAGGAAAGCTGACCCTGCGCAGAGCTGCACTCATAGCAGGGGTCCTGGTCGCGGTCCTGTTGCTCGCCAGGCTCATTCACCTTGCGCTGGTGCTCTATCTGGGCCGGCCACTGGGCCAGCTCTATCTGGCCTTTCTGCGCGTTGCGGAGCGTGCTCCACAGGAGTGGATTTGGGCTACCGTCATCGCGCTCGCGATGCTCATCGGTCTTCGGAATCTATCCTCGCAGCATAAATCGACCCCTCCGGCCGATCCACAGGCCCAATACCAACCGGAGAGTTTGGAATCCTGGCTGGTTTTACTGCAGGAGCGAAAACGAGGGGGGTACTTCCGCTGGAGACTCGCGAGCCAGCTGGCCGACCTTCATTCTCAGATCGGGGACTATCCGCAGCTAGATCCATCGAGGCAAGTACAGGATTACCTTCAGATAGGTCATGATCGGCGAACGATACGTGCGGGCGAGGCTATGGCCGCCAATTCACTCGACCTTGAGGATGTGGTGGGGTACCTAGAACGCAGTATGCGGGCTGAGAATGAGAGCTGATATCGAATTGCTCGGCCGATTAGCGGCCACAGTGGTTAAGGAGGTCGAGCGCGCGATTATCGGCAAGGGTGTAGTCCTCGAGCAGGTGATCGCGGCTCTCCTGGTGGGTGGACATGTATTAATTGAGGATTTTCCCGGCCTGGGCAAGACGGTTATGGCCAAAAGTTTCGCACAGGCGTTGGGATTGGAGTTCAAGCGTATCCAATTCACGCCCGATCTGCTCCCGGCCGACATCACGGGCTCATACGTCTTGAACAGGAAGAGTGGCTCGTTGGAACTCCAACGCGGCCCCATCTTTGCCAACATCCTGCTGGCGGATGAAATCAATCGTGCCTCCCCCAAAACCCAATCCGCGCTGCTGGAGGCGATGCAGGAGCGTCAGGTCACGCTCGAGGGAGAAACGCTTGGTCTGCCTGAACCGTTCATCGTGATCGCCACCCAGAACCCCATCGAATACGAGGGAACTTTTCCGCTCCCGGAGGCTCAGCTGGACCGTTTCATTATGAAGATCAGCGTCGGCTATCCGACCCTTGAGGAGGAGAAGCTCATTCTCTCTCGTAGGCGAGAGCGAAGAAGCGAGGCGGTTGAAATATCGTTAGTCGCCACGGCTGCCGAGCTGATGGATGCGCGCCAGGTCGTGGAGGCCATTCACGTTGACAGTGACATTGAGCACTACATCGTTCAGATCGTAGCCGCCACACGTGCCGACAAACGAGTAGCTGTAGGCGCGAGTCCAAGAGGCTCGCTAGCGCTGATGAATCTCGCCCGCGCATGGGCCGGCATTCATGGAAGGGATTTTGTGCTCCCGGATGATGTGAAGCAGCTCGCTCATCCAGCACTGGTGCATCGGCTCCTCCTACAGCCGGAGCACTGGATGGAACGCGATGCAGCAGCCGATGTGCTGGCGACTGCGTTGGCCTCTACGCAGGTTCCCGTCCTAGACCGCACGTGAGGCGCGCCGGCTTCCTGACCTTCCTGATCCTCGCACTTCTGGCGGCGGGGCTGGCATTGAGGGACGGCGGGATCGTAGCTCTCTCACTGCCCTTGATCTCATACCTGGCGATTGGGCTGCTTCAGTTCCCTCGCTCGCCGCGGCTGGAGGCGTACGCTCAATTGTCACAATCGAGTGCCACCGAGGGTTCTATCGTAGGGGTGAGTATTCGAGTGCGAAATCCTGGACCGGCGCTGAGCCACCTCCAAATCCGGGATGGCGTCCCGGCTGGCCTCTCCATAATTCAGGGAGCCCTCGCAGCGCTTGGATCACTGGCTGAGGGTGGAAGCCACGAAATTACATACGCCGTCCGTTCCACTCGAGGTCTTTACAGTTTTGAGGGTGTGGAATTCTCTGCCTCCGACCCGCTCACGCTTTTCCACCGGGCATTTCATTATCCGATCGCGCGGTCCCTGTTGGTTCGTCCCGATCTCCGTCGGCTGCGTCATGTGCAACTCCAGCCATTTCGCACCGGGGTTCACCCGGGCTTATATCGAGCTCGTCGCGGCGGTCCAGGAGTGGAATTCCATGGTGTACGGCCGTTCATGGCAGGGGACGCGCGACGTTGGATAAATTGGAAAGCCAGCGCCCGGCATAGCGATTCTCTGTTCATCAACGAATTCGAGCAGGAGCGCGCGGTGGAGATTGGGATCATCGTCGATGCGAGATCTAGAAGCAACATCGTGGCTGCCGGTCGATCCTCGTTTTCGTCATCCGTTCAAGCCGCGGCCTCGCTGAGCGTTTTCTTCCTGGCTCAGGCCAATCGCGTGGGCCTCATGCTTTATGGAAGCCACCTCGATTGGACGGTGCCTGGCTACGGCCGAGTTCAGCGCGAGCGCATCATGCGCGTGCTTGCCAAGGCTCGCGTGGGTCACAGCCGGATCTTCGACCGAATGAAATACCTGCCGACTCGATTGTTTCATCCGCAGTCGCAGCTCATCTTCATCAGCCCCGTGCTTCGGGAGGATGTAGGGTTTTTGAGAATCCTGCGCGCGCGCCGCTATCCCATCCTGGTGGTGAGTCCCGATCGGATCTCCGCGGAGGCCGAGCTATTAGAGGGTGAACTGGATCTGGACCTGGCGGTGAGGCTCGCTCGCCTCGAGCAGGCTCTGATCACGCGTAGCCTGGCCCGCGTGGGGATTCAACGCGTGGTATGGGATATTGCCCATCCGCTTGAACAAGCAATCGAGATGCAAGTTGGCCGGCCCCGCAGGTGGCTGCGAGCCGTTGGAGCGCGAAACCGGTGATGGGAGCCGCGCGCTTGGCCTTCCTTCTTTCCGCGGCTGCGCTGGCAGCGGCGTTCGCGTTTGAGGAGAAGTGGCTCTGGCTAATCGCACTGGCGGCCAATACTGCATTTGGGATTGTTGCCAACCGACGCGGATGGGTGCCGGGGTGGTTCCTTCTTCAGCTGGCGCTTTCAGCCGTAAGCGACATCCCCGCCCTGCTGGCGCTGGCGGCAACCACCTCTGGGCTCGCCTACTGGGACCTGACAGCCCACCATCGGTTGGTGCAGTCCGCGGAACACATATTCAACTCCGAAGCCCTTCTCGCAAGCCACTACCGCAGTCTAGCGCTGGCGCTTGCCGGCGGGAGTCTTTTGGGGGTGATCGCGATTGGGGTGCCGTTGCGGCTCGGCTTCGTCGCCGCGGTCCTGCTGGCGCTGCTAGCGGTGGCTGGCATCGCAGGCCTGGCGGATAAGGCACGCTCTGCCTCTAACTAGCAGGGAAGTCGTACAGCCACAGTCGATTTGAATTGAGCGGGCGATCGGCCACCATGCGCCATACGCGGTCCGCTTCTAGATCGAAGAAAATCCCTGCCGTGAGCGCCGAGAGTTCGTAGGATTCCATCTTCGTCCGGCCGCGGGTTGCCATCCGAAATTCGGAGGGAAGCGGCCCAGTCTTGGTCCGCCGCCGCGGCGCTTTCAGGAGTTTCTTCACAAGGCCCGGCTGAACCGGTGAGAACATCAGATAACCGCCATCTGCAGCTGTGACCACAATGGCTTCCGGGTTGTCCAGCACTTTAGCGATGGCTCGCAATTCCCGCGTGCTGCCGGTGGCCTTGCGGGCCGCATCATCGAGCCATGCCAAAGGGTCAATGATCTGGATTTCGCGGGAGGCGGTCTCTCGCTTGATCTCCAGATCCCCGAGCGCCCAGCTGCGCAAATCCTCTCTGAGCAGCTCAATGGCTTTGCGCTGCCGCTCGTTCCCGATCGAGATCAGGAGGCCCACGACGACTACCGCCGCCAACACGCTGATCGCTAGTACGACTTCGAGCATCCTCGCTCCTATTCCTTGAGAGCATCCCTGATCGTTGAGATGTCATCATGAAGTTCTCGAAGCGCCCTAGCGCGTGGGTCGGAAACTTTCGCGAAACCGACCGCGGACATCAAGCCAATCCACGCGATCGCGGGCCAGATCCATGGTTGGGCCCGGATCTGTTCCGCCTCTGCTTCCGCTGAAACAGCAACCGGAGCTGGGTTCAAATCGCTCGGTTGCACAGGGTCAACCTGGGCCGGCGGAGCGGCGGCGGGATTGCGCTCAACTTCGTGCACCATGATCCGTCCGGCATCGCTCGCGCGGTTGCCAACCCGGTCCCACGCGACAACCATCACGGGATAATCGCCGGGGCGGCCAGCGTCCCATCCGGCAAGAAGCCGTCCCAGCTCACCGCCTGCGGCACATTCGCCGCATCGTACCGGCGGCTGAACAAGATGCTTTCACCGCTGCTAATGACGATCTCGATCCCGTCTAGCCCGATGCCGCCCTCCTCCACCACCAAGGTCCCTGATTCGCTGACCGGCCACATTTCGGGGATGTCCACGAAGGGCGGAAGATTATCGACCCGCAAAGCAACCCGGGCGGTCGATTCCATGTTTCCGGCAACGTCGCTGGCTCGGGCCAGGATGACATAGGTTCCATTGGGAAGATCGGACGAATCCCAGGAGACTCGCCAATCACCGCCGGTTCGCTCCAGGGGGCTCCAGCTCTCTCCCTCGTCGTAGGAGATCTCGACCACCTGCAAACCTGAAGTGAGGTCGCTGCTCTTGCCAATCAGCGGGATCACTCCGGAAACCCAGGTCTCAGAGCCATCTGGAGGATTAATGAATGTCGATTCGGGACCCTTCGTATCGATCTTGATTGTCGGGCCGTCCGCGGTGGCTTGATTTCCCGCGATGTCCTCCGCTCGATATCGGGGCTTGTGAGTCCCATCGGTCGATATAGTCAGCGGCCCGGGTTGCCATGCTCCTTCGCCATCGCTCACTTCGACCCTGGCTACTCCCGAAAGGTCGTCCGAGGCCGAAGCGAAGACACTGACCGGAGAGACGTACCAGCCCTCCCGCCCTTGAGTTCCACTCAATTCCGGGCTCAGGCTTGGAGGCGTCCCATCGATACGGATCTCTGCTGATTCCGTCGATTGGTTTCCGGCCCCATCGACGACACGCGCGCTGACGCTGTGAACGCCATCCCCTCGTACTTGTGCGCCGCCGGCCCAGCCGCCACCATCGATGGAGACCTCAGCAGCCGCCACACCCGATATCCCATCTGCGCCGCTTACCGACACATCGACCGTGCCGCCGCGATACCAACCTCCCCCTCCGGCCGATCCCCCGCTCAGGTTGAGGTCGATGCTCGGCGGGCTCCCATCGACCTTCCACAAGGCGGAAGCCTTATCACTCGTGTCGCCGTAGGAAGAGAGCGCCCAGAATTCAATGGTAAAGTACCCCTCACCGCCTCCTGTGTAGGAACACGCGACGGAAGCGGAATCGGCCGGATCGCATAGTAGGCCGCCGGGATCTCCCTCGATGCTCACGATGACCTTTCCTGAGAGCGGTTCATTGGCGCTAATTTCAAGGGAGGCTCCGCCCCGACACCATCCGTCATCGCCTGGCGAGGAGCAGCTCTCCGAACCACTCACTGTGGCCGGGGGCAGAGTGACCGTTTGGGAGGTGTAGGCTTCGCGGCAACCGCAGGAATCGCCGGGTGAGGGCCAGCCGAATGCGCTCATCTGCGCGTTGGCGCTGGGGTGAGACCCGCCCTCATCGAGACAGAGGTTGCCCGGCGCAAACCAGCCACGAGCATAGCCTGCCTTGTCACAGTACCACTGATCTCCACCCGGATCCCGAACTTCTTGAGTCGTGGTTCGGTTTGGCCCGGTGAATCCAGCCCAGGCGGCCGCAACCATGGCCAAGGACAGGGTGGTGCCCAGGAGCAAGCCATACCAATGGCTTCTGCGAACAATAATTTTCAAGGTATTTCGGATAGTGCCGGAGTACTATATAAACCACAGATTACGGGGTCGAATGCAACATGACCCCGGTACTACTAACATAATAACAGCTCGAGAGTTACGGGGGAATGGAGAGTGAAAACTGGGTTTGCTGTAGCGGTGCTGCTCCTCGGAGGCACAATCGCGGGCTGTGCAAGCGAGGCGGCAGCTGTTCTACCTTCTCCACCCGTTGAACCCCTGGTGATAGCAGCCATCGAGCCCAATGTGGCTGATGAGCTCCCCATAGATGTTCCTCCCACTCAAGCCCCGACCGTGCCCCAGCCGCAAATCACCCAGGCCTCGGTCCAGCCCGAGCCTCAAATCACTCAGGCCCCGCTTCCGATGGATGATCCCCCGCGCCTGGGCGCCGGAAGGCTGCAACTTGAAGCCGAGATACCTATCATCCGCAGCGATTTTGGCGTGAGGTTCGCTTTTTCACCTACGGAGGATGTGTTGCTCCACTCAGGTTCCGGTCTGCGGATCCAGCGCGTCGATTGGGGAAGTAGTCAGAGCCTGGATGAGATTACAGGTTTTGAGAATTTCCCACCGATCACCATCTCACTGTCCCCCGATGGATCCACTATCGTGGCGGATGATGGTCCCCTGATCCGGGTCTGGGATTCCCAGAGC
>JBGMQN010000084.1:4556-15338 GCA_048054495.1 Anaerolineales bacterium | reverse complement strand
GGCCCAGGACGCGGCCCTCTCAAGGCCGAAACCGGGGTTCGAACCCCCGTGGGGGCACACCGTTCTCCCCCTGCTAATCCATAGCACATTGCTCGGGATTGCCGCGCACCTCCCACACATTACCTATCCGCATACGTAAATGTTCCTGTTGGCTCTCTAGTCACACGGAGCTATGATTGATTGCCGTCTTACGACGTATGCAGTAATACTTTCCTGCTTGTCAGAAGGGATGACTTCATGCCTACAATGGACCCTATCACCCTGGCTAACGAGCTTCATGACGGAGTGATCCAGGAGCTTTCTGCGCTACTGCTGCAGCTGGAAACGTATGAGCGGAGACTGCAAATGGATCCGGAGGCCGCAGAAGCAGACCTGAAGCGGATCAAAGACCAGACTCGCGCCTCCTTGAACGAGCTTCGTAGGCTGGTGACACGGCTGCGGGAAAAGGAGAAGGCAAGCCCACTATGAGTGGACCCAACGGACAACCCATCCGAATCCTGATCGCTGAAGACCATGCTGTCGTGCGGCAGTCGGTCAAGGTAATGCTGGAATTAGAGCCTGAGTTCATCGTGGTTGGCGAGGCCGAAGACGGTGAACAGGCATTGGAACTGGCAGAGAAAGTCGATCCGGATCTGGTCCTGATGGACATACGCATGGAAGGAATGGATGGGGTCGAAGCAACGGGCAAGTTGCGCGAGCGATCGCCAAGTATCGAGGTATTGATACTCACCGGGTTCGGCGAGGATGCCGTCCTGCTGCAGGCCGTCGAAGCCGGTGCTCATGGCTTTCTATCAAAAGAGGCAAGCGCAGAGGAACTGAAGATGGCTATCCTGCGCGTGGTTTCGGGTGAGTCGCATATGACTCCTTCCCTGCTGCGAAAGCTCCTGGATGAGTTGGCCACCCAGGAAGTGAGCCACCGGCCTGCCTACACCGACCTGACGCCTCGGGAGCGGGAGGTGCTGGAAGCGCTGGCGCGCGGAATGTCAAATGAGGAGATTGCCACCGAACTGGTAATCTCAGAGAAGACCGTCAAAACCCACCTGGGGAGCATCTTCGGCAAGCTTCAGGTAGACGGTCGTGCGCAGGCCATGCTCTATGCTATACGGGAGGGTTTGGTAGAGGTCTAGGCAGTCCTAGGACATAAGACCGGGTAATTCCCCAATTCTGCGACTTAAGACCGAGCTAAGGTTCGGTCTTTTGTTTTGCCCCATACCGTCCCTCGTGTGGATGCCAGGGCGGCTGCAGCATGAAATAATCCCTTCAAACCACTAGAGTGGAAACGCCAGCCAGGAGGCCATTGGCCCGCCGGCTGGTTTCTTGTTTGCGCGTAAGCACAGAGGAGATGGGCGAGATCGGAGACGAAATGGATCCGGCAGAAGGTACGTTGACTGAAGACTCAATGGACTGGCGCAAATTGTATGATGACCTCGATTTGCATGTCATAGGGACGCTGTCGAAAGGGCGAGACGCACGGCTTTCGCTCGCCTTGGTTTCAGCCAGCGGCAACCACCTGTACGCATTTGTACGGGAGAACGCACTCAGGCATTTGGAGGACTGCACTCGCATAGACGACGCATGAGATCTGGTCGATACTCCTCCCATCTGCCCTGGTGAACTGGACCACCTGGGGCAACTTGGCAGCGAGGGCTTTTGTACCATTGGCGCAAGAGCATTCGCCGTTTGGCCTATTTGCCATTGCTGCTCTCTTTTCTTGCGGCATTTTTTTCCCTTAGGCTCTCAAGTATTACTTCAGCATCGCACTGATCATTGTCTCCAGCAGATCCAATGGGAATGGCAACGGCAACGGAAGCGGACTAAGGGGGATTCCTCGTAACGGCGGCGAAAAGGAGCAGCTACACTACAAGCCCTTTATCTCTGTCCGCTTACCCCTGCATAACGAGAAGGCCGTCTTTGATCGTCTTCTCAGATCCGTCACCTCTCTCAACTAAGAGAACTTTGAGGTCATCATCTCGGATGACTCTTCTGATGAAACCTCTGCCGTGACCAATCTTCAATGAGGTCAGCGAAGCGATACCTCGGCTACGGTCTTCGGGGATTCCCGGCGCCGACTGAAAAGGTGAGGGGCTTACAACCAGGAGTGAAGGAGTAGAATTAGGTCGGACAAAGAGGAAGTACTGGGACCCTGGCTCGAGAGCACAAGTCACCAAGATGATGCGTGGGCCGAAAGGCTTTTAGGTAGCAGAGGAAGAGCAGAGAAATCCTGACTAGCTAAATGAGCAAGACAAGATGGATATTCGCCGGGCAGACGCTGCTCGGCGTAGTTCTTTTGGCGGCATGGCTGTGGATCGTTGATCTTGAGGCGGTGGCTGCGACTTTGAGAACAGCCCAATGGGGTTTCGTAGTCCTCGCTGCCGGCGTTGCCTTGATAAGTTCAGGTATCAGGGCTCTTCGATGGCGCATGGTCCTGCGACCCATTGCGGCTGTGCCTCGTTTGGATGTCTGGCTGATCAACCTGGCGTCAAGTCTCATCAACTTCGTGATCCCCATCCGCTCCGGCGAGATCGCACGGAGCTTGTTCCTCAAGCAGCGACACTCGGTCCCGATCTCTGCCTCGCTACCAACAGTCGCAGTCGACCGATCGCTCGATCTGTTGGCGCTGCTCGTGATAGGCGCAGTCGGAATCCTTACTGGCCTTCGATTGGGTGGATCGCTTTCTATCATACTTGCCTTGGGAGTCGGTATATTTCTTGGTTTTGCGACATTCGTGGTGCTGGCCATTTTCTGGCAAGAGCGATTGATGCGGGTGGCTGAGTGGGCCGTTCCTAGATTCATCGGAGAGAATCTGCGCAGCCGCATTATCGGTATATTGGATGGGATCATGACCGGGTTCACCGCCATCGGTCGGCAGCCGAGCCTCCTACTTCCGATCATCGGCCTGTCATTTGTCGCCGCGCTGCTTGATGCCGGCGTGTTCTACCTTCTTTTTGTGAGCGTGAGCAATCCTGTCCCGCCGATGGTTGCGCTGACTGGATACGCCCTATTCGCCCTTACGTTCATCCTGCCTGGAGCGCCGGGGTATATCGGCAGCATGGAAGCCTTTGGATCGCTTGTATTCGGCGGGGCGCTTGGGATCCCTCAGGCCGCCTCGGCCAGCGTCGTGCTCATATTTCACGCGCTCAATGCCCTCATTCTCGCCATATTCGGGGGGATCGCGATCTGGGCTTTGGGCTTCCGTCCATCGTCTGCGTTTCGGTCTGTCGCCGACGCACAGTCAATGGCAGGAATCCCCGCCTCGGAACCGCAACCGAGCGCGGAAAGCTAGGCGAACACCCGATCAAGCGGCTCCTCTCCCAAACGCCCTCCAAATTACGCCATACCCAAAATTGCGCATAGCCATACACCAATGGGCGGTACGGGCGCGTAAATCGCCCCTGGGAGCAGATATTCGTGGTGGCAGGAATCCACTCAATGTGAGCTCTATTCGCGGAGTGACCTGTAAGGTATTCGGAAGTTCGCCACCCTCAGGGGGGTGCTATCGTGAACTTGGGGTCCGGCCCTGCGCGGCGACCGGCCGGCGTGATTCCGCCAAAGTCGTCGGGCCGCGGCATTGGCGCTGAAGCACATGGAAGTCAACATAAGTGCGCGGCAGTCGAGTAGAGAAAATGTGCTTGAGAAACGACTGGCAGCCGAGGAACCGGGTGACAGGGAGAGTGAGAGCAGCAACCGTTGGCAACTAGATACTCTGGCCGTGAGATTGTTCGAATGCCAATTTCCGAACTCCACATGCGTCTTCTGGTCCGTGCGATGAGAAGCGGGATAACGGCATGAGTCGATTGCTCCGGGACCGTGTACTTCGCCTTTCGGCCCTGGGATTCATGATCACGGCCGTCCTCGGCCTGGGGATCGCCGGGTTCCTCGCAACGCGCTTCAAGGGCGAGATCATGGGTTTGGAAGATCTGAGCCAGGCCACCGCCGAAAGTGCGGAAGCGACCTCCGAAGGCTTTCCCGCTCCGATTCTCGAGCGACTGATTCGGGACTATCAAGGGGTCACTTACGCAGCCATCGCGGGTGGTTTCGTCTTGCTCTTTCTCAGCCTCACAGCCATCGCCGTCTACGGGCAGCGCACGGTGGGCCGTGAGCGAAATACGCTGCGGACGAGAAACTCGGAGCTGCTCTACTCTATTGATCAGCTCAAGAACAATCAGGAGCGACTTAACCAGATCCTCAACTCCGCGGGCGAGGGGATCTGCAGCCTCGATTCCGAGGGGCGCATCACATTTGCCAATCAAGCGGTAACACGCATGACCGGGTGGAAATTCGCAGAGCTCATCGGCCGGCATATGCACGTCACCCTCCACCAACCGAAAGCCGACGGCTCATCCTTTCCAGAAGAAGATTGCCCGATTTGCGAGACCTGGAAAGAAGGCGTCGAGCATACGGTCACGGACGAAGTCTTCTGGCGCCGCAACCTTTCCAGCTTCCCCATTGAGTACGTCAGTACGCCGATCTACGACGGAACTGAACCCTCTGGCGCGGTTGTCGTCTTTCGCAACGTCACCGAACACAAGCGCGCCACGGAAGCACTGCGCGTGTCTGAGAACTTCTCCGAAACGATCCTTACCAGCGTCAGCGAGGGCATCATCGTCTACGATCGCGAGCTCCGCTACCGGGCCTGGAACAAGGTCATGGAAGAGCTCACCGGACTGCCCAGCGAGCAGATCATCGGGAGCTCCGCCCTGGACCTGTTCGCCCAATTCATGCTTCCGGGTATCGAGCACTTGCTCGTGCGCGCGCTGCGCGGCGAACGCGTGACATCTGAAGACACTCATTACCAGGTGCCCCAGACGGGTCGAGAGGGCTGGATGTCCGCTACCTTCTCGCCCCACACTTCGCCGGAAGGCGAGACCATCGGCGTGGTCGGCATCGTGCGCGACATCAGCGCCCGCAAACTGGCCGAAGAAGATCTCCGGGCGAGCGAGGAGCGCTACGCGCTGGCAGCCAACGCCGCCAACGATGGTCTCTGGGATCTGGATCTCACGACTCAGAAGGTGTATTACTCCCCACGCTGGAAATCTATGCTTGGATACGACGATGGTGAAGTATCAGACTCTACGCAGGAATGGTTCAGCCGAGTGCACCCCGAAGACCTATCAGACTTCAACGCCGCCATCGGCAAGCACATCCAGAGTGAGGCTCCTCAGTTCGAGAGCGAGCATCGCATGCTGCACAAGGACGGCTCCTACCGTTGGATGCTGACTCGTGGGCTCGCAATGCGAAATGAAAAGGGCAAGGCCTACCGGATAGCCGGCTCACAGACGGACATCACCGAGCGAAAACGCGCCGAAGAGCAGTTGCTTTACGATGCGTTTCATGACGGCCTCACCGGACTCCCCAACCGGGCGCTCTTCACGGACCGTTTGGATCGAGCGCTCGAACGAGCGAAAAGGCGGGAAGATTTCACGGTCGCGGTGCTATTCCTCGATTTGGATCGCTTCAAGGTCGTCAACGACAGCCTGGGTCACATGACGGGTGATCAGCTGCTCATCGGAGTCGCACGCCGGCTGGAGGGCGCGCTGCGCCACGTGGACACGGTTGCCCGGCTTGGCGGAGACGAATTCGTCATCCTGCTTGAAGACATCGAGGACATCAATCACGCCACACGCTCCGCAGAGCGTATCCAATCTCAGCTGCGAGAGCCCTTCATCCTGGACAGCAGCGAAGTATTCACGAGCGCGAGCATCGGCATCGCGGTGAGCACCGCAGGATACAGCCGCGCGGAGGACATCATCCGCGACGCAGACATTGCCATGTACCGCGCTAAGGCCAGTGGTAAGGCCCGGCACGAGCTCTTCGATGAGGCGATGCATGGCCGGGCAGTAGAGCTGCTTAAGCTTGAGACGGATCTGAGAAAGGCGGTCGATCGCGAGGAGTTCCGCCTATATTACCAACCCATCGTCTCCCTCGACTCTGGAGAGGTGGTTGGATTCGAGGCACTAATCCGATGGATGCATCCGGCCCGCGGCCTTACGTATCCGGCGGCATTCCTGCCGCTTGCAGAAGAAACAGGCCTAACCGCTCTGATGGGGGCCTGGACACTTCGCGAAGCCTGCAGTCAATTGAAGTCCTGGCAGAACGGGCCCGCCCTCGGGCGTGACTTATGGGTAAGCGTGAACCTATCCAGCCGGCAGCTTCTGCAGCCGGATCTGACCAAAGTCGTCGCCCAAACCCTTTCCGAGGCCCAACTCGATCCTGCCTGCTTGCAGCTTGAGGTTACAGAAGGCATCATCATGGACGACCCGGAGGCGGCTACCGCGGTGCTGATCGGCCTTCGATCGCTCGGAGTTAGACTCCCGATTGATGACTTCGGCACCGGTTACTCCTCGCTCGCCTATCTCCATCGATTCCCAATCTCCTCACTGAAGATCGATAAGAGCTTCGTAAAGAACGTGGACTCCGGCGGTGAGGACGAAGTGATCGTGCGGACGATCGTGAACCTGGCCCACAACCTCGATATGGACGTCATCGCTGAAGGCGTTGAGACCGAAGAACAGCGCATAAGCCTCAAGGCGCTGGGTTGCGAGTATGGCCAGGGCTTCCTCTTCTCGAAAGCCGTGCCCGCGGAGGAAGCGACGGCACTGCTCGAAGGCAAAGTCGCTGTCGCTGCCTGAAGGTGTAAAATCCGAGCGCCCACGCCAGACTCGCGCAATTCGGGGTCTCTGACAGAAGATACGAGGTGCTGCATGAAGCGTATCGGTATCCTGACCGGTGGCGGCGACGCGCCCGGTTTGAACGCAGTGATCCGGGCAGTCGTGAAATCCGCGCTAAACACGGGCGGCTTCGAGGTATTAGGAATCCGCAACGGCTTCGATGGCTGCCTGGAATCCGAGGGCATCGTGGAGCTCACTCGGGCAGAGGTGCGAGGGATCCTTCCAAAGGGCGGCACGATCCTGGGCGCCGCCAACCGCGGGAATCCCTTCGCACGAACGGTCATTCGCAACGGCGAGGAAGTGATCGAAGACGTCTCAGATGAAGTCGTGGCGAGGATCGCCGAGCTAGGTTTGGAAGCCTTGATTGTCGTCGGTGGAGATGGCACGCTGCATATCAGCCTGGAGCTCGTTCAGAAGGGATCGCCGATTGTGGGCGTGCCCAAGACCATCGACAACGATATCAACGGAACCGATGTCACATTTGGATTCGATACCGCGGTAAACACGGCCATGGAGGCGCTCGATCGGCTGCATACGACCGCCGAATCGCACCACAGGGTCATGGTCCTGGAACTTATGGGCCGGGACGCGGGCTTCATCGCGCTGCACGCGGGAATCGCGGGCGGAGCGGACGTGGTTCTCATTCCCGAAATCCCATTTGAATTCGAGAGCGTCTGCGAGATGATCCAGACCCGCGCCGAGAGAGGCCGACACTTCAGCATTGTGGCCGTGGCGGAGGGCGCCCGTCCCAAGGGGGGTCAACAGATCTTCAGCAGAGCGGGTGACAAACTTGTCCTGGCGCGGCTGGGGGGGATCGGTGCGACGGTGGCGAAGTTCGTCGAGCAAGTCTGCAAAATGGAATGCCGGGTCACAGTGTTGGGTCATCTCCAGCGCGGAGGATCGCCCACGGCCTTCGATCGCTGGCTGGCCACACGGTTCGGTGCGGCAGCCTTCCGCCTGGCCGAGCAGGGCTTGTACGGGCAGATGGTCGCCCTGAAAGGAACCCAGATTTCAAGCGTGACTCTCGAGCAGGCGCTCGCCGAGCCCAAGCGGGTGGATCCGAACGGCGACGGCGTGAGAACCGCCCGGAATCTGGGCTTGTCGCTGGGAGATTGATTTCGCAAGAATCAATTGCGCATAGCCATTCTCGATCAGGGTCTGCTTTGAAGTGCAATCACAGTCGCCCGAGATCGTAGTCAGCACGATCCCCGATCTAGGTTTATGGCAAAGGCGAGCCGCCTGTCCTGGCGGACTAGGCCACTTGTGCTTGCGCCGCAAGTGCAAGCAGGGAGTGGCCTGAGATCCCGGACTGCGCGATAAATCCGTCTCTATGGATCAAGATCAGACTCTAGAATCTGAAGACCTGCTGAATTCGCTGCGTTCATTTCTCTCGGACGATCGCGTGCAGCGCTTCCTTATAGGGTTTCTCTTTGCGATGGCTTTCTTCCTGATCGAGGCCGGCGTGGCAGAGGTCCTGCTGGCGCGGAACGAAGTATGTCTCGAAACCTTAGCCGAGTTCAGGCTCGCCCCGGCCCCAGGTGAGGTCTGTATGTCTGAGTTTGAGTTTTTCCTGGCGCGCGGCCTATCCCAAGGGGCGATTGGCACACTCAGTCCCTCAACCTCGGCATTTATTATCTGGCCGATCATGGCCGTGCTCTATGGGCTGATCGGAGGGGGATTCGCGCAGCTCTCGCTGCGAGCCGCGATTGCGGGCTTTCTGATCGTCCAGGTCATCCTGCTCATGGCATTTATGTCGGTGGACTACATTTCGCAGTTCATCGTTTTCAACTAACGGAACCCAAATCGAGATTAAAAGGAAGAAGCCGCCCGATTGGGCGGCTCTACCTTTTGCGCTGCGGCATCTTCTCAGCTTAGGCTAAGGAGGGATGCCGCAGCGCTACGTTCATGAGAGTTACTACTCATGGGCATCACCTCCTCGACTATGAGATTGTTCTTTCTGAACCGTGAGGAGTATCTCACAGCAGCAAATGCATGTCAATCGCCCCAATTAAAGAGCTCGGGTAGGAGCATCACAGGATCAGCATCGCGTCGCCGAACGAATAGAAACGATACCCCGCGGCTATCGCGACGTCGTACGCCTGCAGGATGCGCTCTCTGCCGGCAAATGCCGAAACCATCATCAGCAGGGTAGACCGGGGGAGATGGAAGTTGGTGAGCATCGCGCCCACCGCTCGGAATTCGTAGCCAGGCAAGATAAACAGATCCGTGGGCCCCTCAAAGGAGCGGATGATCTCCTCGCGGGTGGCCTGCCGGGAAGCGGTCTCCAGGGCGCGAACGGAGGTCGTTCCGACCGCAATTACGCGCCCGCCCGTTCCCACAGCGCCGCGCACCGCGGCAACCACCGCATCCGATACGCGGCACCATTCGGTGTGAATCGGATGCTGGTCAGGCGCCTCGACCGTGACCGGGGCAAACGTATCCAGCCCGATGTGCAGAGTAACGGCTGCAATGGCGACGCCCCGCCGCTCAAGGTCGGCCAGTACGTCGTTCGTGAAATGCAGCCCGGCGGTGGGAGCGGCGGCGGAGCCAGGATGCTTCGCGTACACCGTCTGATATTCGTCGGCCGATCGGAGGGGCTTCCGGATGTACGGCGGGACCGGGGGCGATCCGATCTCATCCAGGAGCGGAGTGATGGGCGAACTAAATTGAACCAGTCTCCTCGGTCCGCCCAGGTCCTCCAGAATTTCGCAGCGAAGGCGACGCTCAACCTCGAGCTGCTTGCCCGGCCGAATTCCCTTTCCGCCGACCATTGCCTCCCAGGCCATCGGCCCGCGCCGCTTCAGGAGCAGAATTTCCGCCTTGCCTCCATCCGGAAGCTTAGCGGCCGACAACCTTGCCCGGATCACACGCGTCTCGTTGAGGATCAGCGCATCGTGCGATCGTAGAAATCCTGGAAGATCGCGAAAATGATGGTGCTCGATCTGACCGGTGCTGCGGTCGAGAACCATCAGCCTGGAGCTGTCTCTTGGCTCGGCGGGTTCCTGCGCGATCCGATCCGGTGGCAGGTCGTAGTCGAAGTCGGAGGTGCGCAAGCTTTACTTGTTCAGGAGGCGAAGGATCACGTTCAGGATAAGGGTGAGCAGCAGGCTGAGAACCACCACGGTGGCCAGGGGGACGAAGCAGGAAACATTGCCGAATTCAAATTGAAGATCCCCGGGTAGCTGTCCAACCGGCAGCTTGGTCCGGCTCAGGCCCCACAACAGCGCGCCGATCGCTGCGAGGCCGAGACCCAGAAAGACGAGCAAACGACCTATATTCGCAATGTCAAGCATGGAGCCGGAGTGGGTGAACTCTTGAGCCGCAGCTCACATCTCGGGTAAGCGGGCCTGGGGGGAGGGCGGCGGCTCGAGGCCCATATGCTCATAGGCGCGGGAGGTGGCTACTCTTCCCTGCGGGGTGCGATCGATGAATCCCAGCTGCAGTAGATAGGGCTCCACTACGTCCATGATCGTGTCGGGCTCTTCGCTTAGCGAGGCCGCGATCGTATGCAGCCCTACCGGTCCGCCATCGTACTTCTCGATGACCGTCGTCAACACCCTTCGATCGGAATCGTCCAGGCCAAGGTCATCGATGTCGAGAAGAGCCAGCGCCTCGATAGCAACGGGGCGGGTGATCCTGCCGTCCGCCCGGACCTGAGCATAGTCCCGCACCCGCCTCAGCAATCGAAGCGCGACCCGCGGCGTCCCACGCGCGCGGCAGGCGATCTCCTCCACTCCATCTGGATCGATTTCGACTTCCAGGATGTCGCCCGCGCGGGTGACGATCGCTTCCATGGATGCGAGGTCATAGAAGTCGAGCCGGTGCACGGCCCCAAAGCGGGCCCTGAGCGGCGACGTGAGTAATGCCAGACGTGTCGTTGCACCCACAACGGTAAACTTGGGTAGGCTCAAGCGGATCGATCGGGCGCTGGGGCCCTTGCCAATTGTGAGATCCAGGGCGAATTCCTCCATGGCCGGGTACAGGATCTCCTCTACGGCGCGTCCAAGCCGATGGATCTCATCAATAAAGAGCACGTCGATCGAATGCAGGTTGGTAAGAATCGCGGCCAGATCACCCGCACGCTCGATGGCCGGCCCTGAAGTAATCTTCAGAT
>JBGMQN010000084.1:2052-4456 GCA_048054495.1 Anaerolineales bacterium | reverse complement strand
ATCGCGGCCAGATCACCCGCACGCTCGATGGCCGGCCCTGAAGTAATCTTCAGATTTGAGCCCATCTCATTGCAGAGAATGTGGGCCATCGTGGTTTTGCCCAGGCCGGGCGGACCGTAGAAGAGCACATGGTCCAGCGGCTCTTCCCTGCCCTTGGCAGCCTGAATGAGAATAGACACGTTGTCTCGAACGCGGTCCTGCCCGATCATTTCAGACAGGTGCGTCGGGCGCAGCTTTGCCGGCTCAGATTCCTGGCGTGTCGGCGATACGAGACGCTCTTTTTCCACGGCCACGGGGGGATTATACAGGAAGGGTATGCAATGGGTATGCATCTCCATACATGGCGATGCATGGTACAGGGGCCCGGTTGACCTCAAAAATATCCTTCACTATACTCAGATCTTGGGAGTCACACCCTTCTTGGCGAGTTGAACGATTTACTCGAGCAGGCATTCTTTCTGACACTCTTTTTCACGGCTAATACCGGGGAGGGACGCGTATTGTGATAGGGCTCGGCCTGCGCCAGGTACAGCAGGCGCTCGATAGCAAGGCAGATTCGATCCAACGTGAGTTCATCGCCACAGGGGATGAACTCGACGAGCTCGGACGCCAACTCCTTGAAGCCAGTCCCGAACAGCGGAAGCCGCTCCGGGAAAAGCAGCGCCTCTTGCGCGACCGCCAACGCGATCTGGCAGCGGAGGTCAACGAATGGCGGGACCGTGCGCGTGGGGTTCGGAGTCAGCCCGGCCAGCATATGCTGCGGGAGTACCTGAACGAGCTGCTGAAGCTGGATGATCCGCTACTGACTCCGTCTATCGAGCACGCCCTCTACCTGTTGGACGCCCCTGAAGAAGAACTTGAAAAGCTAGTGCAGCAAGAGGAAACGACCGTTGTCACCACCCAGGCCGGTCGGCTCATCCAACGCGCGCGAACCGATTTCGATATGCGTCGATCCGACGCGGGCCCTCGAGAGCGAGCGGCAGTGGAATTTGCCAACCGCCCGGGGGTGGCGCAGCAGGACAACCTTGTCGAAGAGATCGAAGCTGCCGTTGACGACCCCGATCCAATGGTCAAAGAAACCGCGGTGCTGACCATGATCCACCTCCATAAATTCCGCTGCATGCGCTTGGCTGACCTGGATATGGCGTATGCCTCCGTGCAGAAACTCGCCTCGCTCAATCACCTGGCCGCGGTACCGGTGCTGGTCGAGGTGCTTGAAAACCCACGCACGGGGTTTATCCTGGGAGAGGATGGAAGCATGGTCGAGGCAGACAACCACCGCTCCCGCATGGTGGCGCTGCTGAGGCTCATCGAGTGGCACACGCCAGAGGCTAGAATGGCGGTTTATCAGGTTCAATTCGACCGGGATAAGGATATCGTCAAGGCTGCCAAGCGCGCGTTGGAGCTCTTTCCGGAGGACTGGGGCGGTCCGTTGCGGGGGACCGGAAAGTTGCCACAAGTTGAAGAAAGCTGAGTTCCTGCAATAGACATGAGTGTGAAACAAACGCGGGTTTAGGGTGCGGATATCCGCTCGCGCTCGATCTATCGACCGCTCGCTGCTATAATCCGAACCACAACCCAATAAGATCTTCCCGGGAGGAGTAGGCTTCCGAGCGCTGGCAGAGAAGGTGGGGCCAGAGTCTGAGAGCCCCCACAGCAGCGGAAACCGAAAGTCGCCCGGGGCATGCCGCCGAAGAAACCCGCAAGGGGAGTAGAACGGCGCGGGGAGCCCGTTACAGCCGGACCCGCCGGGAAACTACTCCCGGCGACTGAGAGCGCCGATCTCGGCGAATTGAGGTGGTACCGCGGGAGACTGACCCTCTCGTCCTCAAGGACGAGAGGGTATTTTGCTTAAGGGAGGCTCTATGGCCGATATTCAGGTAAACAAGGCTTACGACTTCTCTACCGTCGAGGAGCGCCTCTACGAATGGTGGGAACAGAGCGGATACTTCCGTCCCCGTGGCGAGGGATCGCCATTTGTGATCTCGATGCCGCCTCCCAACGTGACCGATAGGCTGCACATCGGGCACGCCATGTTCGTCGCCATCGAAGATCTGATGATCCGCCACAGCCGAATGAAAGGTGTGCCGACCTTGTGGGTGCCGGGCAGCGACCACGCCAGCATCGCTACGGAGCTGCAATTGAAGAAGCAGCTGGAGAGCGAAGGCACCAGCTCTTCCGAGCTCGGTCGGGAGGCCTTCCTTGAACGAGCCTGGGAATGGAAGGACAAGTACGGAGGCCTCATCACCGAACAACTGCGCAGGCTGGGCGCATCTTGTGATTGGGAGCGAGAACGCTTCACCATGGACGAAGGGCTCTCGCGCGCGGTGATCGAATCGTTCGTTCGCCTCTACGAGAAAGGCTTGATCTACCGCGGCGATTATCTGATCAACTGGTCTCCCGG
>JBGMQN010000084.1:0-1952 GCA_048054495.1 Anaerolineales bacterium | reverse complement strand
ATACCGGTCATCGAAGATGATTATGTGGATCGTGAGTTCGGAACCGGAGCTCTCAAAATCACGCCCGGCCATGATCCTGCCGATTATGAAATTGGCAAGCGACACAATCTACCGATCGTGAACGCGTTGAACAAAGACGCAACGATGAGCGAGGCCGCGGGACCGTATGCCGGCCTGGATCGCTACGAGTGCCGGGAAAAGCTCTGGGCGGATATGGAGGCGGCCGGACTCACGCTAAAGACCGAGCAGTATCTGCAGCAAGTTCCGCGCAGTCAGCGGGGAGGGGAGATCGTCGAGCCAATGATCTCAACTCAGTGGTTCGTGCGCATGGAGACGCTCGCCGAGCCCGCCATCGAGGCCGTGCGGGAGGGTCGAATCGAGGTGGTTCCCGAACGCTTTGCGAAGGTCTACTTCAACTGGCTGGAGAACATCCGAGATTGGTGTATCTCTCGTCAGCTGTGGTGGGGCCACCGCATCCCCGCGTGGCATTGCGGCGATTGCGGGGAGATCACCGTTGCGCGAGAAGCGCCCACGCAGTGTGCCGCATGTGAATCCACGAACATCGAGCAGGATCCGGATGTGCTCGATACATGGTTTTCCTCGGCCTTGTGGCCGTTCTCCACGCTGGGATGGCCGACCGAGACCGAAGATCTAAAAACCTATTACCCGACCACGCTCATGGAAACCGGATACGACATCCTCTTTTTCTGGGTGGCGCGCATGATCATGACCGGCCTGGAGTTTACAGGTGTGGTCCCGTTCAGTACGGTGTATTTGCACGGACTCGTTAGAGACGCCGATGGGCGAAAAATGAGCAAGACGCTCGGAAACGTGATCGATCCACTGGAAATCATGGACGAGTTCGGGACCGATGCGCTGCGGTTCACGCTACTGACAGGCTCGTCTCCGGGCCAGGACATGAGCCTGAGCATGGAGCGCCTGGCAGCCAACCGAAACTTTGCCAACAAGCTCTGGAATGCGGGAAGACTGGTCCTGAACGCCATTGAGGCTGCGCCAGGAGCACCGGAGGGGGAACCCACGCGCACGGATTCCGACCGGTGGGTTCTTGCTCGGTTGAACCAGGTGATCCGGGACGTGGATCGACTTTTCGAGCGGCATCAATATGGGGAGGCCGGCCGACAGATCTACGAGTTCTTTTGGGGCGAATTCGCGGATTGGTATCTGGAAATCTCCAAGATCCAGACCGGCGAAGGAGGGGACCGTGCCTGGTTGACGGCGCGTACTTTGGTCCATATCTACGACAGCACGCTTCGCCTGCTGCATCCTTTCATTCCCTTCGTGACGGAGGAGCTCTATGGTCTTCTGAAGGCGGCATGCGAGCGGCACCCGGCCCAATTCGGCCCTGAGCACGGCTGGGAAGATGCGTTGATCATCGCCAATTGGCCGGAGGCTGGACCTGTGGAGCCATGGGAATTGGAAAGTGTGGCCGCGTTCCAACCGCTGCAGGAGCTCGTTGTCGCTATTCGTAACCTCCGCTCGGAAAAGGAGGTGAAGGCCGCTCAGAAAATTCCGGTCGCGATCAGGGCGGGTGACCTGGCCGATTTCCTCGAGGCCAACCGAGCAGCCCTGGCCTGGCTAGCCCGACTGGATCCGGAAGCGGTGCAGATCGAAGCGGACCTGCAGCCCCCCGAAGATGCTATTCCCCTGGTGGCGGGCCAGATCGAGGCCTACATTCCGCTGGAGGGGCTCAGAGATCCGAAGCAGGAGCGCATGCGCATAGCCAAAGAGTTGGAGGCGGTGGGCGAGCAAGTGGAGCGGCTTGAGGCGTTGCTTGCCAGCGAGTTCAGTGAAAGAGCTCCGGCCGAAGTGGTGGGGAAGGAACGTGAGAAGCTGCAGGAGCTGAAGGGAACTGCCGCCAAGCTCGAGGGGCAGCTGGCGGCATTGGAGGAGATTGCTTCGCTACGCTCGCAATGACATTGAATGAATCGTCA
>JBGMQN010000141.1:0-38292 GCA_048054495.1 Anaerolineales bacterium | reverse complement strand
AGGAGGAGATTGCTTCGCTACGCTCGCAATGACATCGAGGGAGAGAGGTGGCGGATGGCCAGCTTTTGCCGTCTGGGCAGAAATTGTCCGCGAAGGGCACACCACATATTTAGGCTACTTCCTACCCTCTTCGCCCAAACTGTCGCTCCAGGGCAGCCACAGATAGATGCACCATGGTAGGACGCCCATGAGGGCAAGTTCGAGGCGAGGAACTCTGCTCGAGATCCGAAATCAGCTGTCGCTGCTCCTCTAGAGACATAACCTGGCCGGCCTTGATTGCGGCCCGCTTGCAGACGCGTGCCGCCAGCCGAGCTTCTGTTTCAGCCGCGAGCGGCGTTTCGTCCTCCTCAAAATCATCGATCACCACCCTCAGCGCCCGTTCCGGGGACAAGTTTGACACCGCGGCTGGCACTGCCCGAACGCGATAAGCGCGGGCGCCGAACGGCTCGATCGCGAACCCCAACGCTTCCAGGGCTCCCAGTTTGCTCTCTACCAGCTCGGCTTCACCCTCCGTCAGCTCGACGGTTTCCGCCTGGAGCAATCCCTGAGACTCAGGGAGCTCCGACCCGACCTGCGCCATGAGCTTGTCAAACAGCACTCGCTCATGTGCCGCATGCTGATCGATGAGATATACGCCATCCGGACCTTCTGCTACGAGATAAGTAGCGCCCACCTGACCAACCGAGCGCAGGATTGGAACGGCCATAGTGCTTTGCGCCGCTGGCTCGAGGGTGCGTTCCACGGGATCTGAGGTATCGAAAGTCTGCGGAAAGCGATCCCCAGACCAGATGGGCCCCACGGAGACTGGCTGAATGGGCGATTGCCCCAGCAGCGTGGCACGCACCGCGCGTTGAACGATCGAAAACACCAGCCCAGGATTTTCGAAGCGGATTTCCGCCTTGGCAGGATGAACATTGACATCCATGCCCTCGGGCGGCACTTCGATGTCCAGCAGCGCAATCGGATAGCGGCCGCCCATCAGAAATGTGTGATAAGCCTGAGTAACGGCCGAGCCCAAACTCACGTCTTGAATCCATCGCCCGTTGACAAACAGTGTGATTTCCCGTCGATTCGACCGATTAACGAAAGGCGCTCCCACGAATCCAGAGACCGTGATCCGCTCGCTGGAGGCCGTCGGAATCGGGATCATCTGCTGCGCTACTTCCAAGCCGTATACCTCGGCGAGTACCTCCAGGGGATCTCCATTTCCACTGGTCTGCAGCTTGATTCGACCGTCGCTGGCAAATTCGAAGCGGCGCTCAGGATAAGCCATGGCATAGCGTGTCACGAGGCGTGAGATCCAACCGCGTTCCGTGGTATCCGACTTCAAGAAGCGCTTCCTGGCTGGCACGTTGTAGAAGAGATCTTTCACCTGAACGGTTGTGCCCTCGGAAGTACCAGCCGCCTCCGTCTCCCCGACACGACCTCCGTCGACCTGCAGCCGTGTACCTACCGGCTCTGCGACCGGGCGGGTGGTCAGCACCATGCGTGAGACCGCAGCGATGGAGGCGAGAGCTTCGCCCCGAAAGCCGAGCGTCCTTATCGCTCGCAAGTCATCGATCGTGTCCAACTTCGAGGTGGAATATCGCTCGATCGCCAGCTTGAGCTCGCCGTGCGGGATTCCGGATCCGTTATCGGCAACCTCAATTAGCGACTTCCCACCGCCTATAATTTGAACCTGGATCGTCGTGGCACCCGCATCCAGGGAGTTTTCGATCAACTCCTTCACGATCGAGGAAGGTCGTTCGACGACTTCTCCTGCCGCGATCGCGGAAGACACCTCATCGGACAACGCGTGAATGGCCATGGTGAGGGATTATAAAGCCGCAGGTTGACCGCCATCCCGCGACTGCATATACTCGCCAGAGCAGAATGGAAACCGTACCTCGATTCACTCCGGCGGCTGTCATCATCCTGACGCTGCTAATTGTTGTCGCCGTGAATGCTGGTTTGATTCTCGCGCTGAGGCGCGGCGGTACACATCGCCAGATGGATATGCTGAGGCGCGCGGCCAAAGCAGCCAGGAATCCGTGGGCTGAGCAAGACCAGACGATGAGCGAATTGAGGGAGCGCGTATCCAAACTGGAGTCGGATGGGGCCGAGCCCCCAGAACCCGATGGATAAGCGAATCGATATTCAGGAAGGTGTCGCAATGCTGCCCAAAGGCGACGGAGTGTTGGCCCTGGGAGGTGTGACGAACTATCGGCGGCCGATGGCATTCGCACTCGCAGTACTCGCCAACCCACCCGTGCTTGATCTGACGCTGCTCTCCTTCACCGCCGGCTTAGAAAGCGACCTGCTCGTTGGTGCAGGCTTGGTCTCGCGTGTCAGAACTTGTTACTTTGGATTGGAAGCCTTCGGGTTAGCTCCGAATTTCACGCGGGCTTCTTCTGCCGGCGAGCTGGAAATCGTTGAAGAGAGCGAGGCCAGCCTGGCACTCGGACTACGCGCGGCCCTCTCCGGTGTTGGCTTCATGCCCTCCCTGGCCTGGCAGGGCACCGACCTCATGAAGCTTCGGCCCGACGTGAAGGAAGTGATCGATCCTTACACAGGCGCCAGGCTGACCGCCTTTCCCGCCCTGCAGTGCGACCTCGCGGTCATTCATGCCTTGAAGGCCGATCCCATGGGCAACGCACAGCTCGGACGGAATTGGGGCGTGGATCGGGAACTAGCCTACACCGCCGATCAAGTGCTCGTTACCGCGGAAGAGATCGTGCCGCGACTCGATCGAGCGGATATCGATGGATCCGTTGTGACGGCCGTAGCAGAGGCTTCGCGAGGCGCTTGGCCAACTTCATGTTATCCAAACTACCCTTTAGACGGACACGAAATCCTGCAATATGTGGAGGCGGCTGGATCTGAGGCATACGATTCGCTCATCGACTCTTGGGCTGATCGCCACTTCGACTAGCCTCCATTCCGCATTGCGCCCTTTCCCTCTATTGTTCATGCTTCTCTTATGAACCTGTGATAATTTCACTCGGTTGTCCTGAATCAGGAGCGTCCTCATGAAATCAAATCCCTGGAAAGTCGGCCTGGTGCTGGCGGTCGCGATCGGATTGACCGGACTCGCGTTTACCTCCGGCGTCGCCCTCGGCTATGTGGCTCCGCGCATAACCGTAGCCACTGGGGAGGCGCCGCCCATCGAACTCGCCATTCCGCAGATCAGCTCCCGCGATGAGATCACCCCCGAAGTTGACGCGGATCAAGAGCAGCTGATCGCGCCTTTCTGGGAAGCGTGGGACATTCTGCAGAATGAATACGTCGACCAGCCGCTTGACGATGAAGCACTCATGCGCGGCGCGATTCGCGGCTTGGTGGATGCGCTTGAGGATCCCCATACTTCCTACATGGATCCGGAGCAGTTCCTCCAGGCGAACCTTCCTCTAAATGGCGAGTATGAGGGCATTGGCGCCTGGGTGGATTCGGAGACCGAGTACCTGACAATCATTTCCACCATGCCCGGATCGCCCGCCGAGGAGGCCGGGTTGCAAGCTGGAGATGAGGTCATAGGCGTAAACGGTGAGGACGTTACTGCCCTGGACGCCAGCCTCGTTATTCGCCAGGTGTTGGGCCCGGCTGGAACCCCCGTCATTCTCACCATCCGGCGCGAGGGACTTGCGGAGCCATTCGACGTCGAGATTTTTCGCGCCAAGATCGACCTCCCCAGCGTCCAGAGCGAGATGCTCGATGACAATATCGCCTACGTGCGTCTCCTGACCTTCGGTGCGGATACTGCACCCGATTTAACTCGCGCGCTCAGAGAGTTGCTCCGAGATGATCCGGTAGGACTGATTCTGGATCTGCGCGGCAATGGTGGAGGATTCTTGAACTCTGCGGTGGATGTCGCTTCAGAATTCATCCCCGACGGTGTCATACTGATCGAAAGGTTTGGCGATGGTGAGGAGACAATCTACCAGGCCAGATCCGGCGGCAAGGCAACCGAAATAAACTTGGTTGTATTGATCAATGGAGGCACGGCCTCGGCCTCCGAGATCGTGGCAGGCGCAATCCAAGATCACGGGCGTGGCCTGCTGGTCGGCGAGACCTCTTTCGGAAAGGGCTCCGTACAGAACTGGGTTGAACTGGACAACGATCAAGGTGCTGTCCGCGTCACAATTGCCCGTTGGTATACTCCAGATGACCGCCTCATTCATGGCATCGGTCTCAGCCCTGACGTTGAGGTTCTGATTCCCGAATCGGGCCTCGACGAAGGCGAAGATCCGCAGCTGGACGAAGCTATCAAGCTTCTGTTGGGTGAGGCAGGCCAGAACCGCTAGGTTCCCCTAAAACAAGACAGAGAGGGGGTTCCCGTGGATCCCTCACAGATCGAGCTTGCGCTGGCGCGCATTCGAACTGCGCTGGAGGCAGGCGAAGTTCAGGCCGCAATCGACACCCTCACCGACCTGCACCCCGTCGATCGGGCGGACGCCTTTTCGGATCTTGATGACAAGGACCGGGCTGCTCTTCTGCCGCGCTTAGATCTGGAAGCAACTGCGGATCTTCTGGAGGAATTAGAAGACGAGCAGGCCGCGGCAGTGGCCGAGACGTTTGATACGGAGCAATTGGCAGACGTCCTGGACGAGATGGAACCGGACGAAGCGGCGGATGTGCTCGGAGACTTGCCCGCCGATCGGGCGGAAGAGGCGCTGGCCGAGATGGAAGAGGCCATGAACGTCCGGCCGCTCCTGCCCTTCGGCGATGAAACGGCTGGCGGGAGGATGACGACCTCCTTCATCGCGCTGCCGATGGGGACCACGGCTTCGGAAGCGATCCAGACCCTGCGCAAGGTGGAGCCGAGTGCGGAGACGCCCTACTACCTCTATGTGGAGGACGAAGCCGACCGATTGGTCGGGATCGTAGGCTTGCGCGATCTGGTGATCTCGGATCCGAACATTAAGCTCGAGACCATCATGGACCAGGAGGTGATGTACGCGCATACACAGGAGGATCAGGAGGACGTGGCGCTCCGCATGGCGCGTTATGACCTGACCGCATTGCCCGTTGTAAATGATCGAGGAGTGGTGGTGGGAGTGATCACCCATGACGATGTCCTGGATGTGGTGGCGGAAGAGGCCACCGAAGATATTTACCGGTTGGCCAACGTTCCTGACCATGATCTCTCAATTCACAGTCCGATCCGTCTCTCCCTCCAGCAGCGAATTCCCTGGCTCTACCTGAGTGCAGCAACCGCACTCTTCGCGGCGTGGGTGATTTCGAACTTTGAGTTGCTTATCGCAGAGGTGGCCATCCTTGCCGTCTTTCTCTCTGTGGTGGCCGGCCTGGGAGGCAACACGGCCACTCAAAGCCTGGCTCTGATTGTCCGCGCACTGGCCCTCGGTGAAATTGAGATGAGGAACGCGTGGCGCACCGTGCTCAAGGAGGGCCTGACCGGATTCGTGGCGGGTGTGCTTGTAGGAACGGTCGTTGGATTGGCCGTCTGGCTCTGGAAAGGAAACCCCGTACTGGGCATGATTCTGGGAGTGGCGTTGATCGGCAATATGCTCGTTGCAGGTTTCGTGGGCGCACTGGTTCCTATTTCGCTCAGAGCTCTGAGGCTCGATCCCGCCCTCGCTTCGTCGGTCCTGGTAACGACCGTAACCGACAGCGTCGGCTTTGCCCTATTTCTGACGTTGTCCGCGTTGGCGTTATCCTATCTACAGTGATGGTCTTTCGCACTTTCATACGATTCTTTTTCCGCCACTTCTATACGTCTCTTGCCTGGTCCTACGACCTCGTGGCCTGGGCGGTGTCTGTGGGCCAGTGGAGCGACTGGGTGCGATCGGTGCTTGATCCCCTCCCTGCCGAGCCCATACTTGAAATTGCGCACGGGCCCGGGCATCTCCTTCTCGAAGCCAATCGACGCGGCGGGAATGCGTTTGGGATCGACGCTTCGCGCCAGATGTGCCGCATGGCCAGCCGCCGCCTGAAGCAGGCCGGCCAGGATTCCAGAGTGGTCCAGGCCCGGGCGCAGGCGCTCCCCTTTCCACAGGTTGCATTCGCCACGCTGCTCAGCACCTTTCCGACTGAATTCATACTGGACCCAGAATCATTGCGTGAGGCCCGTCGAACGCTCCAATCTGACGGCCAGTACCGGGTGGTGCCCATGGCAGAGATCCGCGGCACAGGCTTGCTCGATCGCATGGCGGCCTGGCTCTTCCGGGCTACCGGTCAATACGCGGATCTTCAACCTTCATGGACTGATCCGATCTCTGAGGCAGGGTTTCGTGTTCGCAGGGAGGATGTGTTGCTAAAGCGTTCAAGGGTGATCCGACTCGTTGCGTCTAGGGCGGAGCAAATGGCAGACCAAGGTGCCTGAGTTCAGCCGAGCCGGCGATCTGGCGATGCTCATCGCGAACAATAGTAAGCAATTCATCGTTCGGCTGGATCCGGATCTGCAGCTGCATACCCATCGGGGCGTGTTGCAGCACGAGCATCTAATCGGGCTGCCATGGGGCAGCACAGTGACGAGCCATCTGGACCATGAATTTCTGATGCTGCAGCCATCCCTAAGGGATGTTCTGCTTCACACAAAGCGCCAATCTCAAATCATCTATCCCAAAGAGATTGGCTACATTCTCCTTCGCCTCTCAATTGGCCCGGGGGTTCAAGTCGTGGAAGCCGGCACCGGATCGGGCGCCCTGACAACCGCACTTGCCTGGGCAGTTGGGCCACAGGGCATGGTCTATTCTTATGATCGGCGCGAAGACATGCTGCAGCTCGCCGCCCGTAATCTGGAACGCGTCGGATTGCGCGAGAGAGTTGAGCTCAAACAGCTCGACATTGAGGCCGGGTTCCCAGAGCAAGGAATTGGATCCCTATTCCTGGATCTGCCACACGCGCATCGCTATTTGCGCCAGACACGTGAGGCTATGGAAGACGGCGGGATGCTGGGTGTGATCTTGCCCACCGCCAATCAGGTCAGTCGCTTCTTGAGCGAACTGGAGGGAAAGCTTTTCGCGTTGCCCGAAGTATGTGAAATCATGCTTCGGTTCTACAAGCCGAATCCGCAGCGTCTCCGCCCCACCGATCGCATGGTGGCTCACACCGGGTACTTAGTCTTTGCGCGTGCGGTGAGGGGCTAGAAACATGGAGAACTTAAGGGACCGCCTGCAGCGATCGCTTGGCGAATTGGAGGCTAGCGCCGAAACGGAATGGGACGCGACCCCAGCGGCGGTTCTGATCCCCCTCTATCAAGAAGATGGGGCCTGGAAGCTGCTTTTCACGCGCCGGACCGAATCCGTGGATGTACACGCAGGTCAGGTTTCATTTCCGGGGGGTCAGATCGAGGCCTCGGACGAGACGGCCGCGGCAGCCGCACTTCGAGAGGCGCAGGAGGAAATCGGGTTGAATCCAGCAGATGTAGAAACGCTCGGCCAGCTCAACCCACTATTCACCGTCACGCAGTTCTTGGTCACGCCTGTGGTTGGGGTCATTCCCTGGCCCTACCCGCTAGCTCCCAATCCCACGGAAGTCGCCCGTACCTTCGGGGTTCCCATCGAATGGTTGGCAGATCCAGGCAATCTCGATGTCCAGGAGAGGCAACCCCTGGTTCCGGGACGCAATGTCCGGGTCTATTACTTCAAGGAGTTTGAAGGAGAGACGATCTGGGGCGTGACCGCAAGGATCACGCTAAATTTCCTGAAGATGTTGGATGCTGCGCGCCCGCAGGGTTGATGGTCCGCAATCGGATGGGTTGGCAGCCCGTTATCTAGGCGAGAATTACAGGCGCAAATTGTAGTTGATCGGGGTCCTAATTATCCTATTCAGACTCCGCCTCGGCCTCCGAATCAGCTTCGGCCTCGTCCTCCCCGACCCCTTCCACTTCCTCACCCTCAAGCAGCTCTTCCAGCTCTTCCTCTTCAACGATCTCTTCGATGATCTCTTCGGCCTGATAGATCGGGCGCGCGATCAACTCATCGGGCTCTGTCAGCACGGTGATCTCCTGGCCCAGGAAAAGATCGGCGACCGTTATCGAATCTTCAAGATTCTCAAGGATCTCAAGATTGACGGTTATGCGGTCTGGCAAGTCGGCTGGCAGGGCCTCCACCTCGACTGTATTTACACCCGTAAGCAGCACGACGCCCGCCTCCTCGGCGGCCGGGGGTTCACCGATCATCTCAATCGGCACTTCCGCGCGAATGCGCACGTCCATGGCTACCTTTAGAAAGTCGACATGCAGATAGTCGCCACGAATGACGTCCCGCTGCACTCCACGCACCAGCACCGAGTGCGACTCGTCGTCAAGATCGAGCTCGATCAGGGTTGAGCCGCTCGCCCGTGAAAGCAGTCGCGCGGCTTCTCGTCCATCGAGTTCGATAGGCACGGATTCGATCCCCGCTCCATACAGCACGCCCGGAAGCTGTCCGTTTTTGCGCAAGGTCTTCACTCGCTTACCGATCAGCGTCCGTTTCTGACCCTTGAGCTTTGGAGTATCCATCTATCGCTCCTCTATCCTAGGTGCGCTTTCGCACTAGGCGACCAAGCAGAAAAAACAGCGCGCCGGTTATCCCTGCCGCCAGACCGGCCAACAGCGCGCCTCGTGTGTCAAGATAGGTTTGCACGTCCCCGTGCACCTCTCGAGCCACAAAGATCAGGCTGGGGCTGTTGCTGACATGTACTTCACGTCCGACGACGAGGCCGGTCCTTGAATCTTCAAGTTCTGCCGTGTCTGCGAACGCCAATCCAGTAGCGGCTCCCAAGAATGCAATATGCTCTCCGCGTACACCCACCGCTCCGGACTGACGCATTTCGATTTTGCCGCCCTGAACGCTCCAGGCACCGGACTGACGCATTTCGATGTGATTGCCCGAAATGGAACGGGCTCCGCCTTGCGTGATTAGGATTTCATCCGCTTCGACGTGGCCGATTGTTCCTCCGTCGAGGTTGATCGTTTCGGCCTCCAGTCGCTGCTCCTCCGTATCCATCCTACACCTCTCCACCGAAGCGGCCAGCGACCGACCGCTCAGTCTTTGCCGCACAACAGCGATAAGTACTCCCCCGGCTGGGAAGGAACCTGGCAGAAAAATTGGGCTGTCCCTGGATTGAGGACGCCCAACGCTTGCCGATTCTAACGGGGAAGGTTATCGTCGTCAACATGATAGACTCACCAGTTGCATTGCTGTCCATCGGTTCAGGAGTTCAAGCGCCGCTACCGGGGAATAGCTCGAATGCTAATCTTGCGCATGCTTGGTCTTGAAGAATGGTAGTTACGCGAGCCCTGGGCATGGCCTGGCTCTCGCTTTCCATGCTGCTGTCACCACTACGGCAGGTTCCTGGTTTCGCCGAAATCACAGAGCCGGGGGAGGGCCAGTCCGTGACAGGAATTGTCACGATCTCCGGCACCGCCAGCCACCCCGCCTTTGAGAGTTTCGATCTGGCGTTCAGCTTCGATCCCGATCCCACCGACACCTGGTTTCCGATCGGCGAGGCGCTGGACACTCCGGTCGTGGACGGGCGACTAGCGATATGGGATACGACCGAAATCACGGATGGAGTCTACCGTATTCGCCTGCGGGTCAATGTCGAGGGTTCTCCCCCCTTTGAAAATGTAATTGGTGGCGTCAGGGTCAGGAACTACACACCCACGGAGACGCCGCCGCCAGCAGCAGTGGGCGCCCTGCCGACAGCTGCAGCAACTCCTGCCCCTACCCTTCTGCCGGAGCCGGAGCTTGAAGATGCGCCGCCAAGCCGCTTCTCCTCTTCCCTTAGAGTAGGCATCTTCATGGGTCTCTTCCTGATACTGGCCTCCGCGATCTACGTGCGCCTGGCGCCAAGGGTGCGCGCATATACTGGGCATTTGCGCATGAGACAGCTACATCGGCGCCAGGATCGCGCCCGTCAGGGAGGTCGAAGGCGTGAGTGACTACCTAATTATCGGATTGGGAAATCCGGGTCGCCACTATCGCGGCAACCGGCATAACGCGGGCTACATGTTGATCGATTACATGCTTGAGGCCTATGGAGTCTCTTTGAACAGAAGTGTGTCGGAGGCGCTTGTGGCAGTTTTCGAGGACGGAATTCGCACCGTTGTATTAGCCAAACCCCAGACCTATGTCAATGAATCGGGCCGCTCCGTGGCCTCGTTGGTACGTACTTTTGGCGTTGAGCTGCCCAATCTAATGGTCGCCTTTGACGAACTTGATCTCGAACTGGGAATGCTTCGAATGCGTCCAGCAGGGGGCTCCTCGGGGCACCGAGGGATGCGATCGATCATAAATCACCTGGGAGGCCAGGAGTTTCCCCGACTCCGCATCGGTATAGGGCGACCGCCGGGCCGGCGCCCGGCTGCGGATCATGTGCTCTCAAACTTCGGCAGGGGGGAGCGCCCGATCCTTGCTGGAGTTCTTGATCGGGCTGTCTCTTGCGTACAACGGTACTTGGAAGACGGCATTCAGAGCGCGATGACGGCATGCAACCGGCTCGAGCAAGGGTGATGGATCTCTCGCCGCTTCTGCCAGCTCTTCGCCAAAGCGTGGATCCCGCGGATGGAGTATCCCGTGGGACGCTCCCCCTCCCAAGCTCCGTGCGGGCGCCAATAGCAGCTTCCCTGATGGATGCATTTGCTGGACCACTGTTGATGGTTGCGCCACGTGTCGACAGAGTTCTGACACTCGCCCAGGAGCTGCCCCATTGGAACCCGCAGATCGACGTTGCTGTCTTTCCGGAGCCGGATCCGCTTTTCTATGAGCGGCTGCCGTGGGGCGAGCGAACCCGCCAGCATCGGGCCGAGATATTGGCTCTGGTTGCGGCCGAGACGATGCGCGAAAACACCATCATTCTTTCCACGGTTCGAGCCATTATGACCGTGACTCTCTCGCCGGAGCAAATGCTTGCGAGCAGTCGTGAACTCCATCTCCATCAGACGATTGAAATGCAGGAGCTTCTGGAGTTCCTGGTAGGGATCGGATACGAACCCGCCAGTATCGTCACGACACGCGGCCAGTTCAGCCGGCGAGGAGGGATCCTCGACATTTGGTCAAATTCCCACGGTACTCCCACTCGTATTGAATTATTTGGCGATGAGATCGATTCGATGCGGGAGTTTGATCCAGCCACCCAGCGATCTTCGCAAACGATCGATGACCTACCGTTGACCCCTGCGCGTGAGGGAATCCCCAGCCTCTTGGCCCACACGCCTGAGCATGACTCTGAGCTGCATGAATTTCACCTCCCGAGGGTCAGTTCAGGCTCCCATGGGTTTCTCGATTACTTGCCCCAAGGCGCCGTGGTCCTGATGGACGGTCTCAACGCAGTTGAAACTATGGCGCATGAGTTAGAAGCTCAGGCCCTGGAACTTCGAGCGGGCTTGGAGGACCTCGAGCAAGACGCCCCCAGACCGTACCTGACCATCGACGAGCTTCGGGAAAGTCTGGACCGGCTCTCCGCCGTCGACCTTGGCCTATCGGGTCAGACGACCGGCGAAACACTGACCGCGGGTCCCCGCTTTGGCGGACAGATCAAGCCGCTTATGGCCTATTTGCTTGAGCGACGATCGGCACATGAGACTTCCGTGGTCGTCAGTCGTCAGGCGAACCGACTGGTCGATCTTTGGAACGAGCAGGACGGGTCGCAACGCGTTGCGGAGGCCGTCCCAGATGAGCTTATACCGGGTGAGATTACCTTCATTCAAGGTGCGCTTACGGAAGGCTGGACACTCAGGCAGCCAAATGGTGCACGCATCCATTTGCTTACGGATGCGGAGATATTCGGATGGTCCAGGCCCAAGCCCAGAAGGCGCACCCGCCCCAGATCACCCGCACCAGAGTCTGCGTATGCCGATCTGGAGCTTGGAAACCATGTGGTCCATGTGGACTACGGGGTGGGTCGCTTTGAGGGGCTCGTCTCTCGAACTCTGGACGACCTTGAGCGCGAGTATTTATTGATCTCCTATGCTGAAGGCGACCAGCTCTATGTTCCCATCCATCAAGCAGACCGTATCACGCGCTATCTCGGGGTGGATGGCAGTTCTCCCCGCCTCTCCAGATTGGGCTCACAGCGCTGGGAGCGCAGCCGCGCCGAGGCCAAGCGCGCGGTTGAAGAGATCGCAAAGGACTTGCTCGAGCTATATGCCCGCCGTGTGACGGTCGTCGGCCATGCTTTTGCGGAAGACACGCACTGGCAGCGGGAATTGGAAGCTTCGTTTCCTTACGTTGAAACCCAGGATCAGGCCAGTGCACTTGAAGCGGTAAAAGCAGACATGGAACGCGCCCGTCCGATGGACCGTCTGATCTGCGGCGATGTAGGCTACGGAAAAACGGAGGTCGCATTGCGAGCGGCCTTCAAGGCCGTTATGGATAGTAGGCAAGTCGGAATCCTGGTTCCGACCACCGTCCTTGCGCAGCAGCACCATCGCACGTTCAAGCGCAGACTGGCGGCGTTTCCGGTCGAGGTTGAGATGCTTTCTCGATTCCGCACGCCCTCTGAGACCGCGGCCATCCTGGAACGTCTACGTGAGGGTCGGGTCGATATCGTGATCGGGACTCACCGATTGCTACAGAAAGATGTTCATTTCAAGAACCTGGGGCTGCTGATTATCGACGAGGAGCAGCGCTTCGGTGTGACGCACAAGGAACACCTGAAAGCTCTGCGCACCGAGGTCGATGTCCTGACGCTGACCGCCACTCCCATTCCACGCACTCTGTACCTGGCACTGACCGGGGTACGCGACATATCGACCATCGATACGGCTCCTGAAGATCGGCTGCCGGTCAGTACCCACACCGGGCCCTATGATGCGGGGATTATCCGCCAGGCGGTTTTGCGGGAGTTGGATCGAGGCGGCCAGGTGTTCCTGGTCCACAACCGTGTGCACTCAATTGGGAGCGTCAAGTCACGCGTCGAGAGACTGATTCCAGAGGCGACGGTGGAGATCGCGCATGGGCAGATGCCGGAGAGGGAGCTGGCGGATATCATGTCCCGTTTCGTGGATGGAGAAGTGGACGTATTGCTCAGCACATCTATCATCGAATCCGGCCTCGATATCCCGAATGCCAATACATTGATCGTCGACCGCGCGGATCAGTTTGGGCTGGCTCAGCTCTACCAGCTTCGGGGCCGTGTGGGACGGGGCGCCTTGCGGGCCTATGCTTATTTCTTCCACCCCTCCGGCTACCGAACGACTCCTGAAGCCCTTCAGCGCCTGGATATCATCAGCGAGAATTCGCAACTGGGTGCCGGCTACAGCATTGCGCTGCGAGATCTCGAGATGCGGGGGGCGGGAGACCTGCTGGGCAAACGGCAGCATGGTCAAATTGCAGCCGTAGGGTTTCACCTTTATACGCAACTGTTGGGGGAGGCCGTACGGCGTCTGCGTGAACAGACGAAATCCTCGGATATTCCAGATTTACCCACCGAGGCGTTGCCTTTGCAGATCTCGATCGAGCTCCCGCTGTCCGCCGCACTCACCGCCGACTATGTTTCCGATCGTTCTCTTCGGCTGCAGCTCTACCGGCGGATGGCCGGCCTGCGCACGCTGGAAGAAGTGGAGGCGATGCGCAGCGAGTTGAATGATCGCTTCGGTTCTCCCCCAACTGAGCTCGAGAATCTACTGTACCAGCTCCGCGTGAAGGTCCTTGCATCAGAGGCGGGGATAACGGGAATTGCCACGGAGGCTGGGCAGATCCTGATTCAGTTTGCCGCGGGCCGGCGGCCGAATGCGGACCTTGGAGCCGAGGTCCGCATGAGCAAACGAGGTCTGTGGCTTACTTCAGCAACATGGCAAGATAGCCTGATGCAATTGCTGCTAAATCTAACCCTGCAACCAGCCTAGCGGGCCCCGGAAAACCAATCTAGATTTCCCCCCGATATTGCACCAACAGCGCAATGTAAGGTTGCCCATCGAGGTACTCGATACCGAGCGCCCAGGTGCGCCAGTTGAGCTGGCTGCCAGGCTCCGGGGCCGCCCGATAGAATGAAATGTAGTTCATGTTCGAGTACTCGGAGGGCCATATCGCATCCTGAGCGGTGCTTCCCGCCCCGAGCCTATTGCAATTCAGCTCAGGTGCAATCGAGAAAACGTCTTCCAACTGAGGCAAGATCACCTCTCTAAACGTTCCATCAATCGTCAGCTCGCTGTCTCGGTTGACGCCCCATGTTGCGGGCGAAGGATCCAGGAACAGTCCAGAAACACTTGAGAAACTGAATTTGACCTCCGGATTCCACCAGTCATATCGGATGGTCAGGCCATGCTTGGGGCTCACCATCCGAGCTAATGCGCCTCCGTCGCGCTCCTGAACGGCCACGATGAACTGGTTGGCAAGATCAGAAATCCTGGCGTCCTCGCAAAAGGAGGAGCCCGGTACGTCTTCGGTGAGGTTCCACGCATTGATCCACCCTTTGCCGCCCGCCGGAAGATCGATCTCTACCCAGGTCGAACTCCCCATCTGGGTGGTCTTGCCAGTAGCGGTCAGTCCACGCTGATCGGATGCCAGGCTGGCCACAGCCATGCTGGTAATTCCGGCCGGCTGGCGGACAGTCAGGGGTTCGTCCTCGTGAACCCATGCCACCGCATAGGGCACCTGCGCCAAAATGATGGATGTGGGCTGCGCCTCTATTACAGGCGCGTCTGTTGGAGGCGGTTCAGAATCCTCTCCCTCGGGGGAGGTTGGGGTCGGCACCGGAACCACGGACTCCCGGCAGGCACTCATAGCCAGCGAAAGCAAGAGAACCAGGAGTATTTGGCTGGGACTTACACCGCGAGCAATTCGAGAGATCCGCACTAGTCCAGCCTTCACACTTCATAAGCCATGAATGATTGCTGTTGCAGATCCCATGCCGCAAGCGCCGATCCCACAACGAACAGGCTTCCTGTTGCCAAGACAACCTGGTCAGACTCTGCCTCCTCGGTCGCCCGCTGTAGTGCGGCTGCTACAGGAACCACCACTTCCGCTTCAAATCCAAATGCGCGTGCCAGTCGCGCCAAAGCCTCCGGATCCTCCGAGCGGGGATGTTTAGCCTGAGTCAATATGACACGCGAGATGCGCGGCGCCAGTTCCAGAAACATGCCGCGCACGTCCTTGTCGCTCGAAGCCCCGAACACCATGGTCACCGGTCGTCCCGGAAAGTAATCGTCGAGCGCGATGCGCAGCTTCAAGGCCGAATCCCGGTTGTGGGCACTGTCCAACACGATATCTGGATCGTGATGGAGAATCTGGAATCGTCCTGGCCATTCCGTTGAGGCGAGTCCTTGCTGGATATGCCGGATCTCAGTGGGCAACCCTAGCTCCGATGCCGTATGCACTGAAACGTACGCAACCGCTCCATTCTGTACCTGGTGGTGGCCCAGTAGCGGAATGCTCAGGTCCACTTGTGAATCTTCCTCTCCTTCGCGCCATACCTGAAATGCCTGCCCCTCAAGGCTGCGGCTTCTGGCCGCGTAATGCCAATCGCGGTTGACCTGCACAACCGGTGCATTCCGTTCCTCCGCGACGGCGCGTACGACCAGGTCGGCTTCTAGCTGCTGGGGAGCGAGGACCACGGGGGTCTCCGCCTTGATGATGCCCGCTTTCTCTGCCGCGATATCGGAAAGGCTATCCCCCAGCAGGTGCGTATGGTCGTAGGAGAGGGAAGTTATCACGGTGACGAGAGGGTGGATCACATTAGTGGCATCCAGCCGACCGCCTAGTCCGACCTCGATCACGGCACAATCAACTGGGCGGTCCGCAAAGTACATGAATGCCAGGGTGGTCGTCAATTCGTAGGTCGAGATCTCAGGAACTGCATCCACGTGCGGCTGCAGACGCTCTACGAGCCCAACCAGGTCCGATTCGGAGATCTGCTCGCCATTTATTCGCATTCGTTCCGTGAAGTCAATCAGGTGCGGCGATGAATAGAGACCCGTTGTGTAGCTAGCAGAGCGCAGACAGCTCTCGATCATGGCCGCCGTAGAGCCTTTTCCCTTGGTTCCTGCTATATGGATGGTTGGAAATCGATCCTGGGGATTTTCAAGCTCTGCGAGCAGCCTCGTAACACGAGAAAGGTCAAATACTTCGGGTGAGTATCGGTAGCTGCGCTTGACGCCGTAATCGATGAAGCTATAGAGCCAATCCAGCGCTTCCTGGTACATCATGAGGGGGCGAATTGTAATGGGCGCATTTCAAAGACACAAGCGGGCGCAATTTGTGCCCACCTAGCGGGTGATAGAATTGCCCGACCCGATCGGACACGCTTTGGATACAGTCACTGCACCGCTTGAAATACCCGCTGAGTCCGTAAGGCCGGTCCCCAGTTTTTCGGCGCGTCTGACGACAAATCTGTCGGATTTCCCCTGGTGGGCGCTGATCATCTTCGCGGCTGCAGTGCTGCTCGTTTTCAACTTCGTGACCGATGAAACCTACAACGAGGTAATTCGATTCATAGGGGTCGGTATTCGCCTCACAATCATCGTTACCTTGTCGGCCTACTTGATCGCGCTCGTGTTGGGCTTGACCACAGCACTTGGCCAGCTTTCTTCAAACGTTATCGCAAAAAATGCCGCACTCTTGTATGTACAGGTCGTGCGTGGTATTCCGATTCTTGTGCAGATTTTTATCTGGGCCCTGGTGCTCGTACCGCTGGGGGTCGAACTGATAAATAACATCGGAAATACTCTGGCTGGCATCGGTCTGCTAGCGACGGAGAATATCCTCAACGGACTCGGTGTCCGTGACATCAGCTTCATCATGCGAGGCATCATTGCACTTGCCATCAGCTACGGCGCGTTTTCATCTGAGATCTTTCGGGCCGGAATTCAATCCATCGAGCGCGGACAGGTTGAAGCCGCCGATTCGCTTGGATTGACGAGCTTTCAATCGCTGCGTCTGATCATCCTGCCGCAGGCGGTCCGGCGCGTCTTGCCGCCGCTGGGGAATGACTTCATCGCGATGCTCAAGGAATCCTCGCTGGTGTCGGTCATTGGGGTAGCGGAAATCACCCAGCTCGGCAAGAAGTACGCGGCAGCTTCGTTTGTATTCCCGCAGACCTACTACTCGCTCGCGTTCCTGTATCTGACCATGACGCTTGTGCTTTCTGCCGGCGTGAAGCTTATGGAGCGGCGGCTCAAGTCGGGGTAAAATTCGCTGCAGAATTACCGAAATAGCTTGAGTAGCCAGGAGTTTCATCATCTGCCCGAGAGGAGGTGGTTGATCGAAGTAATTACTTGTTGCATCGACTTATGAGACTAACTAGAAACTACACGAAACTTAGGAGGAGATAAACGTGAAGAGACCTGTGTTTCTTCTTAGCCTGATGCTCTTAGGCGCCCTGGTGGTCGCCGCCTGTGCGACCGCCACTCCAGAACCGGCGCCCACTCAGCCACCCCCGGATGTGGAAGAGCCTTCCGGACTGCCGGATCTCGGCGGCAGGAAAGTCGCAATTGCCATCGAGAATGCCTACCTGCCCTTTAACTTCGTACTGCTTGAGACCGGTGAAGCAGACGGCTGGGACTACGACTTCATCAATGAAGCCTGCAAGCGCCTGAACTGTGAACCGGTATGGCAGGAGTTTGCCTGGGATACGATGATCGCCGCCGTGGCGGATGGCCAGTTTGATATGGCTGCGGACGGAATCACCATCACCGAAGAGCGTGCCCAATCGGTGGCCTTCACGGATGGGTACATAAACCTCGAACAGCGGCTTCTTGTCCTGGATGACGAAGACCACCACGAATCCCTCGAAGAACTTGCGGCCGACCCGGATGCGATACTTTCGCAGCAGATCGGTACTACCAACTACGCGGTTGCCGAGGCAGCGGTTGGTGCGGATAGAATCCAGACCTTTGATGACTTTGGTCAGGCCGTACAGGCCGTCGTTAGTGGCGACACCGACGGAACCGTCGTCGATGAAACCGCGGGCCAGGGCTATCTGGGCGCCAACAAGGATCTACTGAAGCTCGTCGGGCCTTCGCTTTCGAGCGATCAGCTCGGCTTCATCTTCCCTCTAGGCAGCGACCTGGTCGACGCCTTCAACGCAGTGATCGCCGAGATGAAGACAGATGGATTCCTCGAGCAGATCAACACGAAGTGGTTCGGCCCGGATTTCGTCACCACTTATGACGAGATCGGCGACGGTGCCTACGCCACCCCGGATCTCGGCACAGCCGATAATCCCATCCAAGTGCTATTCGTGCCGTCCGTGAACGTGGACGTCATGGTCGAATCTGGCGACGCGATCGAACAATTCCTCGGCGATGCCACAGGAATGGTCTTCGAAGTCAGCGTCCCAACTTCCTATGCCGCAACGATCGAAGAAATGTGCGCTTCGCCCACGAATACGATCGGGTTTATCCCGGCCTTCGGCTACGCACTGGCTAATGGCCTGTGCGGTGTCGAGCCGGCTCTGGCCTCAGAACGCTTTGGCTGGAACGTGTATTGGGCACAGTACATCGTCCCCCGCGACAGCGATATCCAGACTCTGCAGGATCTGGAGGGCAAGACCTGGGGTTACGGCGATACGGCTTCGACCTCCGGCTATCTGGTTCCCCTGTCTCAGCTGTCCGACCTGGGGATCACCCCTGGCGATCAGGTTGAAACGGGTGGCCACTCTTCATCGGCGCGCGCGGTGTACCTCGGCGAGGTCGACTTTGCCACCACGTTCTTCAGCCCGCCGCTGCTGCCCGAGGGTCGATGGGCGCTGGGCGATCCACCCGACATTCCGGATGAATTCATCTCCGAGTGCGGCCTGAACGATGCAGGTAGACTCTACTGTGGCGAGTACCGTGTGCTGGATGCCCGGGCGGGCATCCGAGAAGAGGCTCCGGACGTCGTACAAAAGGTGCGTATCCTCGCGATCTCACCCGAGATCCCCAATGACACCATGTCCTGGTCGCCGGAGTTTCCGGATGAGCTCAAGCAGCCCATCATCGATGCTTTGATCGCTTATCTGGAATCTGACGCGTGCCAGGTAAATGCGGAGACTATCTGCTCGCCTGACTTCTATGAATGGACAGGCGCGGGCCCGATCTTCGATGAGAACTTCGACGGCATCCGCATCCTAATGGAACAGCAGGGCATCACGCTGGAAAACATCGGCGAGTAGTATCAATCTCCCGATGCCTGACTGAAGAGGCTGTCTCAACTCCCCTTGAGACAGCCTCTTGTTTTCTTTGCGGTTAGAATTCCGAAATTGCCCGCGGACTATTTCTGTTCAGCCCCGCATCGTGGAACGGCAGTAGGCACAAATGCTTGAAGTCAAGAACCTCACCAAGATCTACCCGGGCGACGTGCTGGCTCTCGACAACGTCAGCTTTACCGTCGAATCCGAGGAATTCCTAGCCGTGATCGGGCTCAGTGGTTCAGGAAAATCGACGCTTCTCCGCTGCATCAATCGATTAGTAGAGCCGACAGAGGGCCAGGTGATCTGGAACGGCGTCGATGTCACTCAAGCCAGCCAAGACGAACTGCTTCACATCCGCCGGAAGATCGGAATGGTGTTCCAGCATTTCAATCTGGTAGACCGCTCGAAGGTCATCACGAACGTGCTCTCCGGACGACTCGGCTACGTAAATTCCGCGCTCAGTTTGCTCAATCGGTTCTCCCGGGAGGATATGGAGATGGCGATGGCACAGATGGAGCGAGTGGGGATCGCCGATCAGGCAAACAAACGCGCGGATGAACTGAGCGGCGGCCAGCAGCAGCGGGTCGGGATCGCCAGAGCGATGATGCAGGAGCCAGAAATCATGCTGGCCGACGAGCCCGTGGCCAGCCTTGACCCGGTTCTGGCAGACTCCATCATGTCACACCTCGAGGACATGAACACGAACGACGGGGTCATGGTTATCTGCAGCCTACACTTTCTCGATTTGGTGCACCGCTACGCTAGTCGAGCGATCGCACTGAACGAGGGCAGGCTAATGTTCGACGGGCCCCCTAAGGCAATCGACGATGCCAAGTTTAGAGAGATCTACGGCCAGGAGGCAAAACGGGTCGGATGAGAAATCTCCGAAAGAAACCCGTCGTGCGGTGGCTGATTATTGTGGGTGTTATCTTTTTGGTGGTAGTGGTGTATGCCTTCGGTTTCTCCGTAACAGATGTCAACTTCGAAACCACGCGGGATGAGGTACGGCTCACTCAATTGACACGCATCCTCCGCGCCCTGGCTCATCCCGATATTTTTGAGTTCGAGCAGACAGAGCAGGACGTTGACGTACCCTTCCACCTGCCTTGCCCACAGGGCTTGGCGCCCCCCATCAATGTTGACACCAGCGGAGCATATATCGTCGTGACGCCGGCCTGCGCCGGGGCCAAAGACACTGTGACGATCGATGGTTTCAAATTCCTTCCCAATACCTCTGGACCGGTGAACTTCATCGCACAAAGTGGGGCCAAACTCCAACTTGGTTCATTTAAAACGGATTCGAGAGGTTACTTTTCAATTACGGGTAAGCTTCCCAACCGGCAACCGATTGAGGAAGCGCAGGCCATTCGTGCCACCGCGCGTCAAAACGTGGGCGGACCGCGCATTTCCAGAACCGGCAAACTCGTTTTTGACAAGATTGTCGAAACCGTGTTCCTTGCCCTGCTGGCCACCACCTTCGGAGCCATCCTGGCTGTCCCCCTCAGTTTCTTGGCCGCGCAGAATCTGATGTCGGAAATTAGGAGCCCGCTGACGAGTATCTCGCTGACCTTGCTGGGCTGGCCCATTGGCATAGGGCTTGGGGGCGCAATCGCGGTCCAGATCGGACGACTTGCGGATTCCATCTTTGAAGATACCGCATTCATCGCCGGCGGCGTGGTGCTCAGTGCGCTTGCGATCGGCTTGGCCTCCGTATCGACCCTCCCACACAAGACAGAACGAGTATCGGGAGTGAGAGCCAAGCTGGTACGCGGACTCGGCTATGTGTTGGCGGGGATTGCGGCGATCGCGATCTCGTACCTGGTGGCCTACATGATGCTGCTTGTGGGTGACGCCTTGATTGAACCGCTGGGCCCTGTGGGTTTTTTGGGCAATTTCGTTTATCAGCTTGGAGACAGCTTACGCATGCTCACGCCGGCCTTCGCGGCTTTGATCGCGGGCGGCGCCTTGGGAAGCCTCGGCGGACGGGTCGGCCAGCAGGCCTCGGACCAGCTGAATCCGAGGACGGTGCGACTCATCAATCTTGCCGTATCGGCGCTGGCCGGAGCGGCGCTCTTTGCAATGATCGGTACCGCGATCGACTGGTTCTATCAAATTCTGGATCTGACCCAAACATTCGTAATTCCAGCTATTGTCGGCGCCATCGGCGGCGCACTACTTACGCTGCGCGTCGATCCGAGGCAGCCTCTTCCCATGGGATACTGGGTGTACTTCGTCACGCGCACCATGTTTAACGGGATCCGATCAGTGGAACCGCTCGTCTTGGTAATTGTGTTCGTAGTGTGGCTGGGAATCGGGCCTTTTGCAGGCGCCGTGGCGCTTGCCCTGCACACGGTGGCAGCTCTGGGCAAGCTTTTTTCGGAACAAGTAGAGAGCATCTCCCTGGGTCCGCTGGAGGCCGTACGGGCTACTGGGGCCAATCGCGCGCAGGTCATCAAATTTGCCGTCGTTCCGCAAATCGTCCCACCCTATATCTCGTTCCTGATGTACCGCTGGGACATCAACGTTCGGTTCTCCACCATCATTGGCTTCGCGGGGGGCGGCGGAATAGGGTTCCTGCTGCAACAGAACATTCGGCTGCTCGACTACCGGGCCGCGAGCGCCGCGATGCTCGCAATCGCCATTGTCGTCGCCAGCATGGATTACATCAGTTCGGCAATCCGCCGGCGCTTCGTCTAGGCCCTGATTGAGATCCACAGCTCCCAGATGCTCATTTTTCCCCAGTGATATAATCCCCGCCCGAGAGCCTGTGAGGCTCTTTTGGGCTCGGTCTAATTCGGTATCCCGAATGAAACTAAGCTAAGGCATCATGGATTCGGCATAGTGCATATCATTAACGATCCCGTTTTGCTCCTTAACGCCAATTTCGAGCCTTTGAATGTCTGCTCGACTCGCCGTGCTATCGGGCTCGTCTTCAAGGGTAAGGCGGAAATGCTGCTCAACGGACGCGGGTTCATCCACACCGTTCGCAAGGACTATCCTCGTCCTTCAGTAATACGGCTGGGCTACATGGTGAAGCGGCCGCGTCCCCGCGTGCGCCTGAGCAAGCGAGAGGTTTTCAGACGAGATGGTCACACCTGCCAATATTGCGGCTCAAACGGCCGCCATCTCACACTGGATCATGTGATCCCTCGGCACAGGGGCGGCGACCACCTGTGGACTAACCTGGTTACGGCCTGCTCGGCCTGCAACCTCAAGAAGGGCGGAAGGGCCATCCAGGAAGCACACATGTCCCTCCTGCGCCCGCCGCACGAGCCGAAGGCATCCGCGCTGTACCTCTACGGATCTCACCTTGCAGACAACCAGGAGTGGGAACAGTTCCTGGAAGGCTGGTAAACGCAGGAGCCTAAGGCATCCGCACTGCACCTCTAAGGGTCTCACTTCTCAGGAAACCAGGATTGGGAACAGTTCCTGAAAGGCTGGTAGCGGAGGCGGGATATACGCAAGACCCGGAGGATATATCCTTCTGGGTCTCTTTTTTTCCTGGGGATGAATTTGAATGGATCCGTCGCTGTGCTAGACAACCTCCGATTCGATCAGGCCCAATGTGCCATCGAATCTTCGGTAGAGGACGTTCACCTCACTCGTATCCCCGTTATAGAAGATGAAGAAATCCTCATACCCCAGCAGACTCATCTGTTCGATCGCTTCAGCTTCACTCATCGGAACTAGGTGAAAGCGCTTGCGACGGGCGATCTGATCTGCGTCTTCAATCATCTTTTCTGACTCTTCTGAAAGTATCTCCGCCATTTTTCGACCGTCTCCCCTTGCCCGCCAGCGCCGCCCCTTGTACTTGTCGATCTGCCGCTGGATCTTGGCAAGAACTGCATCCACCGAGGCATAAATGTCGGCCGTGCGTTCTTCTGCTCTCAATAACACGCCCTTTCCCCGGACCGTCAGCTGGGCCACTTGACGATCCTCCGCACTGCTCGCGGTTCGTGCATGCCTTAAATCCATGTTGGCCTCGTCCAGTATGTCGAGGTAGTGATCGAGTTTAGTGACACGCGATTCGACATAGTCCTTGAGGCGCTCATCCAAATCCATATCGCGAACGTGAATATTTACCGCAATTGGCATATGGCTTCCTCCCGCATATTTTATTTCCCTCGCCGCTTTGAGAACTCGATTATGCCCTAGCCACCGTTAGCCCAGCGACGGATTGTGCGCCTGCCGCCCTGAGTTCAGTAGCGCAGGCCGACAGAGTCGCGCCGGTCGTGAACAGATCATCCACCACGAGTACATCCGCACCCTCGAATGATCTAGATTCCGCTTTAAAGGCTTTCCTTACGTTATGCCATCGCTCATAGGGATTTAACCCGACCTGAGATCGGGTGTCCACTACGCGTTTGAGGCGGCTCGGATCGACGGACAGGCCGGCGCGGTGACCGAAGGCTTCCGCAAGCAGGGCCGCCTGATTGAATCCGCGCTGCTGCATTCTGCGCTTGCTCAGCGGAACCGGAACGACAACCTCCGCACGCCAGCCATAGCGCACACGCAGTTCCTCCAGCCAGGCCCCCATCACGGAGGCCAGCCGACGATTGGGGCGGTACTTGAGGTGGAGCAGCGCCTGTGCGACCGGGCCTTTGTATCGAGCGTATGAACGAACTTGCAGTGTGGGCCTCCTTGAGGCGCACGAGGGGCAGGATTTGCGGTTCTCAAGCGGATAGCCGCACTGCTGGCACTGCGGTTGGGTCAATCGGGCAATCGAAGCATCGCATTCATCACACCAAATAGTGCCGGCTTCGCCGCATCCTGTACATTGAATCGGAAAGAGCAGGTCGAGACCTGCTCCTACCCACCTTTGCAGTGCGATCATTCGATTGCGCAGTGTTTTTCCGCTAGAGCGGCTGCCCGGCAATATTAGGCTGTCGGCCGATTATCCCCCGAGAATGCCTCCCATCGGCGAAGCCACGAGCAGCATTGCGGCAGGTCCCAACAGAATAATCATAATCGAGGGAAAAATCAGCAAGGCGATGGGAAAAACCATCTTGATGGGAGCTTTGTGAGCCTCCTCCTCTGCCATTTGTCTCCGTCGCACGCGCATCTGATCCGACTGGATACGAAGCACCTTCGCCATGCTCACGCCGAGCTGTTCCGACTGGATCACGGCTGCCACAAAGCTGGTCATCTCGTTGACCCCCAACCGCTCGGCCATGTCCCTCAGCGCATCCCGACGCAGCTTACCGAGGCGAATTTCCTGAATCACTCGCCCAAATTCCAGCGCGAGCTCATTTATCCATTTCTCATGCACTTTGGCCATCGCTGCGTCAAACCCCAAGCCTGCTTCTACGGAAATCGTGAGCAGATCGAGCGCGTCCGGCATGGCCCGGAACACGGATTTTTGTCGAGCGGAGATCCGGCCGCTCAGCCACATGTTGGGAAATGCAAAGCCAATCAGCATAAACAGAAGCGAGATTCCCAAGCCCTGCAGCCAATTCCCATCGGTGGTGGTCCTGGCGAAGATGAGAAACAACAGGCCGCCAAACAGGAAGGCAAATACAAAACGCAGCATCAGGAAGAAGGACGGGTTCATCTGCATCGGGTTGCCGGCCATCTCCAGCCGTTCGCGGGCGTTCTCAAGCGTCGCCTGTGGTGTAAATCGCTGAGCCATCTCACCGATGCGATTGAAGAAAGGTACGATGATGCGTTGGCCAAAATCCTGAGAGAGCTCCAGCTCCTCGAGCGACATCGGCTCATCGGAGACCGTAAGCTCCGAAAGTCGGTCCTGAATCGGATCGTCGTTCTGGGGCATATTGATGCCCACAACAACCAGGATCACCGCCAGCAGTACTACGATTCCAACAATTGCCAAAATCATCGCTGCATGTACCTCATATGTCGATATCCACGATCTTCTGCGTAATGGCGAAACCACTGATAACCATCAGTGCAGCCAGGACTACCAGCGGGATGCCACAAGAGCGGGTCTCCGGGTTGAAGAACTGCATGACGTAGGGTCGGTTAACGACAAAGAGCAAAACGATCAGCGCAATGGGCAACGCAGATATTACCCAGGCCGTGGCTCGGCCCTGCGCGGTCAGCGCCGAAATTTCGCCCTTGATGCGCACCCGCTCGCGGATCGTAAAGGAGATAACGTCCAGGATTTCGGCCAGGTTGCCACCCACTTCACGCTGCACATTTATCGCCGTGATTACAAGATCCAAGTCGTCACTATGAATTCGCCGCATCAAATGATCCAGGGCTTCTTCCATGGGAATACCCAGCTGCATTTCCTGAACCACCCGGCGGAATTCATCCGAGATCGGAGTCGGCATTTCGTGGCTAACCGCCTCCAGGGCCTGCAAGGTCGAAAACCCTGCACGAAGACCGTTGACAACCAGGTTGAGCATGTCACTAAGCTGGTTGTCAAATGCTCTCAATCTGCTCTTCTTGGCTCGACCGACGTAGATGGGCGGAATGAAAAAGCCGACTATCGCTCCAAATACCGCAAAAATAATACCGCTCAGCACGAAAGCAACGACCGCCACCCCAAACATAGCTATCACTCTGGCAGCCAAGTACTCCGCTGGGCGCAGCTTGATATCCGCCTGCGCAAGGTTTGTTGAGATCTTCGCAAAGAGATCCGTACCCTCACCGAGGTTGTTGAGGAAGTCCGAGAGTGGGGTGGGCTGATCCCTTATATCTGCGGCGTCATCGCTGACCGTGGTGACCATGCCCCCCGTCTCGGCATAGCGACCCAGTCGTTCTTCAACAACCGACCCGCCACCCACGAATGAGAGCACGATGCCTACTACCAGAAGGAGTAGGGCTAGTCCGCCGCCAACGATGAGAACGACCGTAGGATCCATTGCTATCTGTAAGAGCCTCCCTGGCCAACCCCGAAGATGGAGGCCGGCAATTGGATGCCTGACTGCTCGATCTTCTCCATAAACTTCGGGCGCAGCCCAGTGGGCCGCAAGCGACCGATGACCTTGCCGTCTTCCAGGCCGGTTTGCTCGAACACAAACAGATCGGTCATCGTGATGACATCGCCCTCCATACCCTGGATTTCAGAAATGTGGGTGAGTTTGCGCGTACCGTCCCGCATGCGCTCCAGGTGCACGACCAACTCCAGCGCTGAAGCAATCTGCTCTCGAATCGCTCGGGTAGGCAGGTCCATGCCGGCCATCAGGGTCATGGTCTCAATACGCGACAAGGTGTCGCGCGGACTGTTGGAGTGCGCGGTCGTCATCGATCCTTCATGGCCGGTGTTCATGGCCTGGAGCATGTCCAGCGCGGCTTCATCGCGGATCTCCCCAACGATGATTCGATCGGGTCGCATACGCAGGGAGTTCACGACAAGGTCCTGGATTGTGACTTCGCCCCGCCCTTCGATATTGGGTGGACGCGACTCGAGTGTGACAACGTGTTCTTGCCTGAGCTGCAGCTCAGCTGCGTTCTCAATCGTGAGAATGCGTTCGTCGGACGGAATATACTGCGATATTACGTTCAGCATGGTCGTCTTGCCGGAACCTGTACCTCCAGAAATCACCATATTGATGCGGGCGATCACCGCGGCTTTAAGGAATTCGATCGACTCGGGCGTAATGGTGCCGTACTCGATGAGCTGATCAACAGTGATGGGGTTCTTAGCGAACTTTCGGATGGTGAGCGTGGGCCCTCCCAGCGAAATGGGGGGGATGACCGCGTTGACACGGGATCCGTCTTGCAGACGCGCGTCAACATAGGGGCTCGACTCGTCGATGCGTCTTCCAAGAGGCGCGACGATGCGGTCGATGATCCGCATGAGGTGATCGTTGCTCTCAAAGGATGTCGGTTCACGAACAATCTTGCCCGCGCGCTCGATGTAGATGTTCTTCGCGCCGTTGACCATAATTTCCGTGATGCTCTCGTCGGAAAGCATCGGCTCGATGGGTCCAAGCCCAAGGATCTCGGCAACGATCTGCTCAAACAGGCGCCTTCGCTCTGGTCGCGAGAGAACGATATTCATCTCGGCCAGGATACTCTCAAACAGCTCCTCGATCTGCCGCCGGACCTCGGCTGTTTGAGTGACATCCATCGACGGGTCCAATTCCTGAAGCAAGCGATTCTGAACCTCATTCTTGATGTCGTGAATGCGACCGCCGGGAGTCTGTCCTGGTGGAGCCGTTCTTCGCGCGCTGAGCCCGCTCAGTCGGGAGGTTCCGCCGCTGGCGCTAGGCGCGAAGGGCTGTTCCTGAGCTTCGGGCGGGCTCGGGCTCCCATCGGTTTGACCCTGCTCGATCCTCTTAAGTAACGACACTGATTATTCCTCCGAGGCTCTCTCCAAGGAGTCAGCGACCCAGCATACGCGGCCGCTCCTTCAATTCCTCCTCCTTCTCTTGCTCCTCCGCATCCGAGAGGCGCTGCTTGATGGTCCCCATCAATTGCATGATGGCTCTTGATTGTGGGCTGCTGCGATCGCTCAGAATGAGTGGGATTCCTTTGTTGATGGAAGCAGTGACCGCACGCTCATCCAAAGGGATAACAGCCTCTACTTCGCGTTTTAGGTTCTCTCCAACCGCTTCTGAGGAGATCCCGCCCTTGCGATCCATTTTGTTGAGTACGAAACACACATTCTGCGTTGGGAACTCCAGTATGTGTAGCAGATCAAAAAGATGCCGCGCGTCCTTGATGGCCGGGATGTCGGGCGTGCAAATCGCGATCAGCAAATCGGCGGTATCCAGGATGGCCAACGTTGTGTCGTCCATCGTAGAGGCAGTATCGACGACCACGTAGGCAAAGTGGCGGCGCAGGAACTGAATGATCGTCCGAATCTGATCTGCGCTGACCTCATCCGCCATTTCGGGCCGCGGCGGCGCTGCCAATACACGAAGGCCGTTCTCATGAAGAAGCAGCACATCCTCTAGGATTTCCGGATCGATCTCATCCATGCGCGCGGTGAGATCGTTGATGGAGTACTTGGACTGGAGATTGAGAAAGACCGAGACGTCGCCGAATTGCAGGTTCCCATCCACCAGGACGGTGGGGGTTTCTTCGGTATCGAGCCCGAGTGCGATGTTGGTGGCGATGGTCGTGCAACCCACTCCGCCTTTCGGGCTATAGAACGCGAGCACTGTGCCGGCCGGGCGACTGGAAGGCACGTACCCTGCAGAACCCGGCGGCAACTCTGCCGCCGTCGCAACGGCTGGTCTCTCGAAATCCTTGCGCTTTTCGTGAGCGAATACCGAAAGACGGCGGATGGTCGCGATCAACTCCTCACTTGAAGGAGGCTTGACCATGAAGTCTCGCGCCCCGGCCATCATTGCCCGGCGCATGTAGTCCTGCTCACTCTGAACGGACAGAATGATGACTTGCGTGAACGGGACCTCGCTCAGGATCCCCTCGGTGGCGGTGATCCCATCCATGTCCTCCATATTGATGTCCATCAAGACGATGTCGGGCTTGGTTTCGGTGGCGACTTCGATCGCCTCCTGGCCCGAGCGGGCCGCACCAACCACGACAATGTCGGACTCAAATTGGAGAAGTTTGCGGAGGTTTTCTCGCGTCTCCGCAAAGTCATCGACAATGAGTACGCGGATACTTTCTTCCGCGACTTCAGTCATTCAGTATCTCTCCAAAGGTAACTCGACTGCTATGGAGCGGGCGTCGGTGTCACCTCGAAATCAGGCGGGAATACGAAGTCCTCAGTTGTGAGCCTGGGTTCCGTGCCGTATGGAAGCTTGGAAGGAATGGCTATATCGTAATTGTCTATCAGGAACTGCAGCGTCACACTGTCCGTATCGATCACCGGGGTCGGGTCATTGGGACTTCGCAGCGTGAGTGTCAAATCCAGGCCCGCATTTACGGCCCATTGGATCGCCAGGGCGTCTTGAGGGGTCACAATCAAGGTAATGATATCAGGCCGCACGATCACGGGCGCCGCTTCTTCCCCTGCCTGCTGAGCCTGCGCTTGCGCCTCGGGAGCACCTACGCCCTCCTCTTGTGGCACTTCGATTATCTGAACAGCCACTTCTTCAACCTCTAGCGGGAAATCACCCACTCCGAGGACTGTTGCGCCGGTAATCATGCGCTGCGTAACCAGGCGTGGCCGCTGTGGGCCAGAGGGCCCGGCGTAGAAGTCCTGCCCAGAAAACTCGTCGAACTGGAGCAGCCCTATATTCGGCGGCCGCTCCTCTGAAGCGGAACAGACCAGTTCTCCCGTATCCGTGGTCTCGACTAATCGACAGCTGATCGCGCTGAGCAATTCTCCGTCCGAGTTGAAAAGAAACATGGCTTCGTTGGGAAGCTCGGATTGGAAGCTAGTATCCAGATCGACGATCAGCATGCTCACCAGGACATCCACCTGGTCCCCTTCCCTCAAGGCGAAGGCCACACCCGAGAAGCGATCCATGGGCATCGCGATGGCCGTGAACCCTCGGGGAATAGCGATCGAGGCGTCCGAACCCACCATCAGCAGGTCCCCGGGCTCATCGGTGATCATGTTTTCGGTAATGGGAACCCCACGGCCGATGTCCATCCGGGCGCGTTTCCCTACGACTTGACCCAGGTCATCCAGCATGGTCTCAACCTTGTAGTCTGCAGGATACGGCGAGACAATCACCGCTTCGGGTTCAATGATAAATCCCCGGGGGATGTGCTGAGCGGCGATAACAATCTGTGCTTCACCAATCGGCGTTGGTACCACTACGACCTCCGGTTCTGATGCCGGAGGTTGAAGCACAAAGAACGCTGCCACAGCGCCCACAAGCAGGATGAGTGCTAGCAATATGAAAACGCGACCACGGCGCATTACGCCTCCTTATTGTGCGATGACACGCCCGGCCAGCCAGCGTGTGCGTATGATACCGCTAGGGGTTGAGTTGTCAAGTCGGCCGACTTTCGGAGCTAATCTTAGACAATTCTGCTATGTTTTCCCATACCAAGGTCGCCGAGGCAACCATGAAAGGAGCCCTATCAGAGATAGGGCTCCCTCGTCTCTGGCAGGTGGTCGAGCGACCACTCGAGACCTTTTCCACTGGGAGATCAGATGTTGCTGACGATATTGCTAAAGACGTTCCCAATGGCGGGTCCGAGCAGCGCCAATATAACTATCACAACGACGGCCACTAAAACAAGGATCAACGCATACTCAACCAAGCCCTGCCCTCTTTCCTTAGGTGCGTAAAGCATTGTTCTCACCACCTTTCCGTTCCAATTTTGCCCTGTTTTTGCTCCAAGGCCCCCAAATTATAGGAAGGAGCCCCTTTGCCCACAATAGGACGAATCTCCGATGGCGCTAGAGTTCCTCAATTGGAACCGCAAAACTGACTTTCGTGCCTTCCCCGGGCTGACTCTCGATCTCAAACGAGCCGCCTACCTGCTCCAGGCGGTCTTTGTTCACTCGAAGACCGTGTGCTGCGCCTTCCTCCTCCATGGCAGACTCGACATCAAAACCCTTCCCGTTATCCTCCACGGTTGCTCGCACTTGCGTGTCATCAAGATCCACCAGAACCTTTACTTGAGTTGCCTGGGCATACTCGCGCACGTTCTGCAGCAAGGCCTGCACGGTGCGGAAGATCAGGACTTCCCGGTGGGATTCGAGCCTGCGCTCCGTGCCAGTGACCACTACGTTGAGATCCAGTCCGGTCTTCTCTTTGTAGGCCTCGGCATAGCGACGGATCGTCGGTACGATACCCAGGTCATCCAGCATCATGGGCCTTAGGTCGAAGATGTAGTCTCGGATTTTCGAAAATGTTGAGTTTGCGGATGCCTTCAAGTTGGTGAGTTCCTCGCGCGCCTTTTCCTGATCGGTATCGAAGAGACGCATCGCTATCTCGGCCTGCAGAATGAAATTGGACAGCGACTGCGCGGGGCCGTCATGGATCTGCCGGGAGATCTTGCGGCGCTCATCCTCCTGGGCATCGATGATTTGCTCGATGATGGACCCCGTTCCCGAATCGAGTTCGCTGACCTCATCGTGTGAACGGCCTTCGAGCAAGTTCAAGGTGCTCTGAATGAATTCAGCGTATCGCTGCAAGGTCTCTTGATCGCTCTCGAGTTTTTCAAGTTGGCCGCGCATGGTGAACAGCCGTTGCTGCGCATCCTGCGCCGCTTCATAGGTATTTCGTATGTCTTCTCGGGGAATGGTGTCGAAATTGGAATGGATCTGCTTGAGAGTGGCGGCAATCGAGGCGTTGCGCTGGGCTAGCTTCTCGACCTCCCCCTGGCTTTGTTCGACGAGCATCCCAATTTCCTTGTGTTCCTTGCGAACCTGCTCAAGCTCTTCTCGAGCGATCTCAAGGAATACCTCGACTGGGCTGAGCTCTTCCTGGATTTCGGCTTCTGTCATTCGGTTACTTGCGGGTGTCCTGCAATCGCACCCAGCCATGCCGCAAGGCGTAGACCGCCGCCTGGGTGCGGTCCTCGACATCCAGCTTGTGGAGTATGGCGGTCATGTGGTTCTTAACCGTCTGGTGGCTGATCCCCAGCTGGACGGCAATCTCCTTGTTGCTGAGTCCACGCGTGACATATTGCAGGATCTCCATCTCGCGTGGGGACAGGGGCGTAAACGCTTCCACATCCCCGTCGAGATGGGGCCTGCGGACGGTCTCAACACCGCGCGACAGCCATTGGTCGAGCCCAGCTTGATCATAGACCTGATCACCCACCACGAAGAATCCCCGCGCGACATTTCGGATCACGTCTATCAGCTTACCCGGCTCTACGTCTTTGGAGCAGTAGGCCGCGGCGCCCGCCTTAAAGGCATGCAGAACCTGCTCGACATCGTCATAAGCGGTTAGCAAGACGATTGAAGTGCTAATGCGTTCGGCTACGATCTGACGCGTCACCTGAATCCCATTCATGGTGGGAAGATTCACGTCGATCAATGCCACCATGGGCTGCAGGTCGCGAACGAGTTCAAGCGCCTCGTCGCCGTTAGTTGTTTCTGCGACGACCTCGATGTCCTTTTCGGAATCTAGGACGTTTCGAATGCCCTCCCGAAAAAGCGGATGATCGTCCACGATGAGAACGCTGACCTCTTTCATGGACTACCCTTCCCTTGCGAGAATGGCGGCGAGTATAGCACAGCCGTCACAAGTAGCAAACGATCAGTGATTCCAGACATACACGGCCATGTTTTCGCCGCCTGCCGCGGGGCTGTGCCGAGCCCCGGTCACGAACAACGGTGACCTTCCCGCGGTCAGTTCAGGATACCACCCAGGGAAGGTAACCAGGTACTCGGCGCCAGATTCGTCAAGGTAGCGCGCCAGGGCCGACTCGTCGCGGATGAAAGGAATGACTTCCGGTGAGACCAGCCCCGCCATATCAATCAATTCACGGCGGGCGAAATATCCGATCGCGCCGATGTCGTGTGCCGCCACCACCGCATCCGAGGGAGTGTTGTCCTCAATCCAGCGGGCGGTCGCCACCATCTCGCTCTCAATGATGGCCACATCGCGGCCATAGGCCCCCGCCCCGATCAACCAGAAGGTGAGGCTTGAAATGGCCACCACAAGCACCCAGGCTCGCGAGATGATCCGAATCTTCAGCTCCTGTGATCGCGGTCGGATCCACAGCAGCATGCCCTCGAACGAAAGCACGAGCAGAACTGGGATAACCGGGATCGCGTATCGCCCGTGTTGATAGGTGACCGGAAGACGAATGGCGTAGATCGCCAGGAAGAGGCCCACCCACACGAGTGGAATCAATCGTGCCCACTGTCGAGCACGCGCGTAATAGCGGATTGAAATAAAAACACCTGGCAAGAGCACGATCAGCACACCGATGAGCGGCCCACCCGTTGGTAAGCCAGTGGCGCCAAGCCATTCGCCCGGAATTCCAGCTTGTGTCAGCCACCGGACCCACAGTGGAAGCTCGCGCAGCGCGGCGTATTCTGCTTGTTTGGCGAAGAAGGTATTAGGCCAGAACTCGCCGGAGAGCCATCGCTGGAATGCCAGATACGGGATTAATGGAGCCGCGATTCCGATTCCCATGCGCAACCATTCCTTTAATCTCTTTTCTCTGTCACGTATCGCCAGGTAGCCTATGGGTGCAACAATCAAGGTCAGCGCGTCGGGGCGGATCCATACTCCCAGCCCGATCAGCAGCCCAACCTCGAGAATCCCTATGCGCCGACCCTCGAGCCAATAGAAACAAAGCAATGCAATAACCGCCAGGGCTAGAGTCTCCATTCCGGATAGGCTCGCCCATGCCAAATGCCATTCCAGCGGGATGAGGATTGCCATTAGCCATGCTAGATGCTTACGCTCCGGAAACCGAACCGCGTACCAGCCAGCAGCGAGCCATGCTAAAAGCGCCAGCATCGCTAGCCCCGCGATGTGGGTCCACACAAAAGGGTTTAGTTGGGCGAAATAGCCCAGTGCAATCCATGCCGACCAAAGCGGCGCGGTAGATCCCGCGCTTGCGCTCCCGGGAATGAATGCCCACTCGCCCAATTCGCCCAGATTGCGAGCGTAGGTCTGGTGGATCCAGGCGTCGTCCAGGGGAAATCCGATAGCGGATGTGCTATTTGAAACCGCCAGATACAAGACGGCCGTCAGGAGCGTTGTCAAGACGGCCGCGACGAGCAACGCGCGCCTCCGTATTATCGGACCACCTCCAGCACGTACACCGGCTGCCCTTCGAAGTCAGCGACTGTCCCGCGCAGTTTGAGCCACTGCACGGATTCCGGCTCGGCGTAAAGAGAATTCAAGCCTTGCGGGTGATTTGCTTCCAGCACCACCCAGCGCACGGCGTAGGAATCCACTACCTCCCGCAGCGTATTCTCCGAACCGCTAGGAATCACGACGGCCGGTAATTGGCTATGCGCAAAAAGGCCAGGGGGATTGTTCACGGCTACCAGGGATTGACTCCCATCCGAAATGGTTGCCGCCACAGCCATGTACGTCTGCGCACTCGCATTCCAGGAATCGCCCCCCAAGTAGAAGCGATTGGCATATAGTCCAACGGTCAACAGCACGGCCAGCACAACCGCACTGCTTCCAAGCACGCGCCAGGCCTCTTTGCGATCCCAGCTGCGCTTGGCCCCAAGCCAGCGAATCCCAGCCCAAATTCCGATTGGCGCTAACGCCCAGAGCATGGGCATCACGGCCGACATCGAGTGGAAGAGCGCTCCGCGCGGTCCCACAAAGGGAAAGATGAGGGTCATGACGACAAAAAGCGCCGCAAGGTACGTGATCCCCAGCCGAACGAAGGGTTGCCGCCACTCCCGTATTGCACCAACGACCATGAATGGGGCCAGAAAGATCATGCCCCCCTCTGCGATGAGCCGCTGAATGTTCGTCGAGAGTGCTTCGATGCGGGCCTGTGCAGCCGCCTGGAGGCCGGCCTCCAACCAACGTCCAAAGGTCAGCTGTGAGGCCGGGAACGCAAACAGATCGTCGTAACTCAGCATCCACAGCAATCGTTGGCTGCCCGGATTCAAAGCGGCGCCGGTTGCCGCCAAATTGCGCGCCCACCAGGGCGCCATGATTGCCAAGAATCCCAGCAGCAACAGAAGACCGCCGGACACGCGCCTTCGCCGCGACCAGATCACAGCCAGCCCACCGATCGCGAGCAGGAGCAGACCATCCCCCCGCGCCAGGCTGCCTAGGCCTATCAGCAAGCCGGTCAGGAACCATCGCCCGAGCGTAGGATCCCTCACCGAGCGCGCCATCAGCCAGAGCGACAGGCTGCCCACAATAGCAAAGGCTGCGAAAGAATCGATCGTAACCAGAAATGGCAGGAAGAATCCGGGAAATGCCGCAAATAAGCCGGCCATCCAGGCCACTCGCCCATCCCTTGATAGTCGCTGACCAAAGAACGCGGCCAGCGGCGGCAAGGCTGCCGCCAGCAGAATAAACGGAAGCTGGGCCGCCCGGAAGTCAGCTCCCAGGAGCAGCATGGATCCGGCCGAGAGCAGGGAGGGCAGCGGCATCCAGTACAGATATGAGGCATGCGGCAGACCTGCCGGATCGTCGAGGTAGTTCCAAAGAAACGGTTCCGTCAGCCCCTGTCCGTCGACCAGCTGCAGTGCGGTGGCGTAGTAGTAATCCGCGTCCATATATCCGGGACTCTGGACGCGAAGCGCGGCCGCACCGTATACGGCCAGGCCGATCACGTACAGGGCCAGCCACATCCTTCTCTCGCTCATTTGACGAAGTGGTACGCCTTGAGTTCCCCGTATTGGGAGACCGATTCCAGAGTGAATTGCTCGGACAGTTTCTCGAGCGATGGATGAGCTTGATAACCTTCCGCAAGGTATTCAAGCTCTTCGCGAGCGAAGATGATGAACCACACCCCGTTCGCGCCGCTCACCGCTTTCTCGAGATTGGGCTCTGCGAGGAACCCAAGGACCTCTTGAGTGGCCGGTGCCAATGTGTCGGAACCCGAGCCTGGTGGGTCGGGCAGATATCGATGTTCAAGTTCGGGATTGCGGGTCCCATCCGCTGCTTCCTCGGATTCAGCGCCTGCGTAAGCGCGCTCCGCGTAGTAGCGAGAAGGCAGGGCTGTAATCTTGTTGCTGTGCAACACCACTTCCTGCTCCTGAAGCTCGGCTCTCAGATCTTCATTCAGCTGCGGCCAGGGTGCATAGGGGAACCCCCCATAGATGTAGTAACCGAAAAGCCCCAGAGCAAACGTCCCGAGCAGCGCCACGCGCCCGGTCCAGGCAAACAGATCGGACAATCTCGGGGTACTGAGCGCCCAGGCTAGCCAGAGCAGGAAAACCGCGCCCGATGTCAGCAGCGCCCGCTCCAGGTAAACCGCCTGCCAGTACGAAAGCAGGAACATGAACAGAACGGGAAAAACCGCCAGATACAGCAGCCAGATCCCGTTCCGGAAGCTCGGATCCTGGGATCGCCATCCCCGGAGGGTTCCCCAGGCGCCCAGCGCAGTGGCCAAAACAGTGCCAAACAAAACCACCGCCAGCAAGGTTTGCGGAACTGGGAGGCCTGCGGTGAATACCAGCCAGGTGCGCACCAGCTCTGCCAACCCCGGCCGAGGTATCCAATACGCCCATCGGACTCGAGACAGCTGGCTCGGCACGTAGACCAGCCACGGCAGGTACAGCAGCATGGCCAATAGGCCTGCAAGCACGGTCTTCCCGAGATTCGACCATTGCCGGCGCCAGAGCGGCGTGATCCCCATCGGAATTAAGTACAGTGCCGCGAGCGTGTGCGTGTATTGTGCCGCGGCTCCCAGAACGGCAAAGGCCAACCAGTATCTGAGCGAACCGCCCTCCAGAGCCATCCAGTAAACGAGCGTGGCTCCCAGGAGCAGTACGGACAGCAGCGCATACATCCGAACTTCCTGCGAGTAGTGAACCTGGAATGGGGAGAATGCCAGCATCAAGGCGGCCACGATCGCAATCCGTTCGTCGAAGAGCCTGCGGCTCAGGCGATACCCCATATAGACCACTACTAATCCCAAGATCACGGAAAGCGCTCGCACGGCGACCGGGCTGGCACCGGCCACCGCCTGCCAGATCCAGAGCAACGTGTAATACCCCAAGGGATGAACGTCTGCTGCGATGCCTTGTTCGACAAGAAGCGTGCCGTAGGACATCGCTCGAGGACCCTCCGCAGAAAACAGAACTGCGAAAGCCTCGTCGTACCAGAGGGGTCGCGAAATGAGCGTAGGGAGCCGCAGCAGTAGAGCCAGAAGCAGGACCACCCAGAGGGTATGCGCTCTTAGCCATTCAACCGCGATTCCAGCCGCTCGGTTTGGGGAATCGCTCACTGAACTCATAGGTTCTCTCGCCCGGCTAGCTTGCCCGGTGGGTGCCGCTGGCTCGGCGTGTGTTGTGATGATGCGGCATCGCCCTTTGAGTCGCTATGGCTATGCGCAGACCACGCCGTGGGAAATCCATTCTTATCGCTGAATCTCATATAGAACGTAAGCATCGCCAAAGACGCCAATGGGAACCATCTGCTGCTCGAGAAAGCGATCGAGAGCTTCCCAGTCCTCGGCCTCCAACGGATCAAACCCGGCCGCGCGCACCGCCTCCGCCCCCGCTCGGTAGAAGAGCACATGCGTCACCCCCTCCTCCACCCACCGAGTCCTAACTTCCTCGACCGTCGAAAAGTGCTGTCGGTCGTGCCACCACCGATCCAGCAGCGCATCGGGCTCACAAACGACTCCTTCACCACAGTAGTAGCTGCGCGGCTCCCAAAGGAACCGAACTTTCGGATTGCCATCCAGACGGCTGATCTCCTGCATGGCCTCGTAGTGATAGCCCAGACGGCGCGCCAAGTAGGCCTGCTCCGATTCCGCTCCCAGTGTCACGCCAAGGTAATCATCCTGCACAGTATCGAAGATCATGCCGGTCGCGGTCAGCACTAAAACAAACGCCACCAGTCCTCCCAGCACAAAGCGGACTGATACTCCCCAGCGTCCGACCTGCCCCACCGTATCGAATCCGATGGCGGCGAGCGCGGCAAGGAAGGGTAACGCCGGAAACAGCAGGCGCGATTGAATGAGCAGAGACGAGGAGGAGAGCAGTACCAACCAGCCCAGATACGCGACGCCCCCCACCACCACAAGGTCTCTCACCCTTCCCAACCTTGCCGACCGATCCAGCAGTAGACGGAGTGTGACCAGCGGGATCATCGCCAGGAGCAGCGGACCAACCGTTGCCCCGTAGGAGGCGTGACCCTCGTAGAATCCGCCCTCAAGTCCCCATATGCTGGCCTCCCACGGGGCTGCAAATAGCTCGGGGAGGCTGAGGCCGGTTCCAAAGCGGCCGTACCAGAATGCACGGTGGTCGTCCCAGTAGATGCCATCGAAAAAGAACGGATAAACGGGATTTCCCGTCAGCAGTAAGTTCGTGAACAGGAAGGGAGCCACAAAGGCTGCGGTCCATAGCAGAAATGCGACCCATCGGCGAAACGAACGTCCCTGCAGAAGCACGACCAAGCTGAGCCCGATCACGAGCCATACCGCCGTGTACTTGGTATTCAAAGCCAGCGCTGCAAAGAAACCGGCCAGGATAAGGGCCCGATCGACTTTCTCTGAATTTGAGACTCGGATCAGCGTGTAACTGGCGAGAACGCCGAAGGTGGCAATCCATTCGACGTAAGCCCAGCCTGCCAGCAGCGCCGCAGACGGTACTGCAATCAGGATGGCCACCGCCAACCAGCCCCGGCCGGGGGCCGCGCTGCGAACCAGACCGGGAGTCAAGGCCATCGTCATCACGAAGAAGGTCGCGTGGAAGAGCTGTGCTAGCTCCGGCCCGGCTAGCTGGAGCCCCAGCAGATACAACATCGATCCAGCCTTGGGGAAACCAAGGTATGCAAGATCAATATTGTGGTGAATCCGACC
>JBGMQN010000137.1:0-4623 GCA_048054495.1 Anaerolineales bacterium | reverse complement strand
TGGCAGACGGCGTGATTGTCGGCTCGGCCCTGATCGACGCGGTCGAGGGGACAGAGGATTGGCCTCGGGCGGTGGCGGCTTTTGTGGGGGAACTGCGAAGCGCTCTGGAGTCCTCGGATTTCCAGGCCGGGAGAAAGCAGGCGCGCCAATCCGAGTAGAGCATCGAGATCCGTAGAGCACCAATGCCGACATCCTGAGGGATGTCCTCTCCCTACGGTCGAGCTGCTGCGTGGCTCTCCCGGGCGAGATGGATGGAGATCGACCGAAGGTGGGAGTCCATTTTTCAGGTCCGAATGACAGCTATACAGATTCGATTATTTGGAGCCGTCGAAAAACAGCCCACTCTCGAACTGCATACGGCAGTTCGAAATTGAGCGTTGACAACTCTGGTCGCAGGGATATAATATTTGTCGTATTCTTCTGATAAATTCGTGATGATCCATTGCATTTGTAGGAGGCGGGGGCAGTAGGCGTCCCGCCTGAGATTGAATAAGAGCCAGCTAGCTTAATTAGCTGCCTCAAGCGGAGATTTGCCGGCTCGCCCCCGCGATGAGATCTTGTATCCATCGCCCAGACGGGGAGCGAGCCGTTTGCTTTTGCAGGGCCAGTACATGAAATGAGCAGTTCAACACAACAGATCATCGAGCGGGAAGGGCTTCTGAGGACTGTGGGGAACACTCCCCTCATTCCCCTACGGCAGCTGCACTCTGGGGCGGTCGAGATCTACGCCAAGGCCGAGTGGCATAACCCCAGCGGCTCGATCAAGGACCGTCCGGCGGCCGCCATCCTGCGCGCGGCGCTTCGGTCCGGTGAACTTAGCAATGGGCGAAGTCTGCTTGACTCGACCTCCGGAAACATGGGAATCGCGTATGCCACGCTCGCGGCCTCGCTTGGTGTGACGGTGCATCTGACACTGCCAGCTAACGCCAACGAAGCGCGGAAGAGGATCCTGAACGCGCTCGGAACGCAGCTCACTCTGACCGATCCGCTTGAAGGATCGGATGGGGCGCGTCATGTTGCGGCTGCAATTGCCGCCGAGCACCCGGACCGGTACTACTACGCGGATCAATATTCCAATCCGGCCAACTGGCGCGCGCATTTCGAAACGACTGGCCCGGAAATACTTAGAGACACGGATGGCCGAGTAACCCACTTCGTGGCGGGGCTGGGGACGACAGGAACCGTCGTCGGGACCGGCCGATATTTGAGGGAAACGGCTCCCGGCGTCCGGATCGTAGCGTTCCAGCCTGAGGGTCCACTGCACGGGTTAGAAGGATTGAAGAATCTTCCTTCCAGCGAGGTGCCAGAGATCTTTGATCCGCGCGTGCCGGACGAAACGCTCGAGGTCAGAACGGAAGAGGCATATGCCATGGCGCGGCGCCTGGCACGTGAGGAGGGTTTGTTAGTTGGCCCGTCCAGCGCGGCCGCGGCGGTCGCCGCTCTGGAGCTCGCGGAACGGATGGATTCAGGGGTGATCGTGACGATATTTGCCGACTCCGGTTTGAAATACCTGGACCTGCCATTCTGGAACGAACCATGAAGCTCACGATTCCCGGCCCGGTCATGGATGAAATCCGCGGCCACGGTGAAAAGCTCTATCCTGAGGAGGGCGCTGGCCTCATCCTGGGCTCGACTGAGGGCGAGCATCGCGCGGCAAGGCGGGTGCTGCCGATGCCAAATCACTTCAATTCCGGCGAACGGAACCGGCGTTATTTGCTCGATCCACAGGAAATACTTCAGGCGGAGGAGCTTGCCGAGCAGCTCGGACTCGAGGTGATCGGAATCTTTCACTCCCATCCGGATCATCCGCCTGCCCCCTCCCAATACGACCTGGACTGGGCAGTGCCCTGGTACGTCTATTTGATCACCCGCGTCGAACAAGGTGGGGCATCTGAATCGCGCGCCTGGCGAATGCTAGAAGACCATACGCGCATGGTCGAGGAAGTCTTAGAGATTGAGGACGGTGACGGATGAGCCAAATTCGGGTTCCCACTCCGCTGCGCGCATACACTGAAGGACAATCGCAGCTCAAGGTCGAGGCAAGCACCGTTGGGGAGGCCCTACAGGAGTTGACGGCGCAATTCCCTTCCATTGCTCCGCATCTGTATAACGATGAAGGGGACCTGCGACCCTACGTTAATCTATTTGTCAACGATCAAGATGTACGAGCCCTGGATGGAGAGCAGACCGAGATCCATGATGGTGACACGCTCATGATCCTGCCGAGTATCGCTGGCGGGCTATCTGGATCCTTGAAGGCCCTCGACCACAGCGCGATGCAGACCAGCATGGCGGTTCGCCTGGGTCTGCTTCTGGCAGCATTCGTTGTGGATGCGCCCTGGCTGGTGGCGATCGCCAGTCTCCTGATGCTGATCGGAACCGCGCGCAGTCGACCGGATTATGTGTTCGTCTATCGGGCGCTGCGGCGTGCAGGCTGGATCTCGCCCGATCTGATCCCAGACAATCCCGAGCCGCATCGTTTCTCGCTTGGCATCGGAGGTATTTTCCTCGCCGGCGGCACCCTGGCCTTTCTGGCAGGCCTCCCGGTTGCCGGTTGGGCGCTGACCTGGATCGTGATCGGCCTAAGTGCGCTCAATCTCTTTGGAGGCTTCTGCCTGGGGTGTGCGGTCTATTACTGGTTCAACCGCATCGGTCTTCCTGGCTTTGTAAAGGCTCCACCACCGGGCGTATTCCCTGGTCGGCGGCCGGGCCATCCGGACTGAGGTCTCGAAATCCTATGGATCCCTTGGATCGTTCCGTCCCCGGGCTACTAGCAAGCCGCGATCGTTTGATTGAAGTACGCAGTTCATTGAACGATGCTTGAACGCCTCCTAGTCGCGCTCGCCCTTATCTTGTTTGGGTACGTCGCGTACCGGCTGTACGGCTGGTTCGTCATGCGCAGGCTAACGCGCGCGGGTTTGAACCTAGAAGGATACGCGCGGGGCAAGCCCGCGATCTTGTACTTTACCGATCCTGGATGCGCGCCCTGCCAAACGGTCCAGGATCCCGCGCTGGAACAAGTTGCCGCTCAATACGGAGATCGGCTTCAGATTATCAAGGTGCAGGCCCTCGAGCACCCAGATCTCACCGATGCGTGGGGTGTGCTTTCCCTTCCAACGACTTTCGTCATCGACGCGGGGGGTCGCCCCAGAGGGGTCAACCACGGCGTGACCCGCGCGCCGAGGCTCATCGATCAGCTAAACGCGATCGGGGAAACTTCTCCGCTGCAAGGTAAGCCCAGTACAATCGATTCCTTGAGTTAGCTATTGCGTAGATCGAAGGATGGAACCTATGCCAACGTCTTCCAACGGGGCTGAACTCAGCCACAAAGAGATTCTTCGCTACTCGCGCCATCTGTTGATGCCGGAGGTCGGACTCGAAGGCCAATCCAAGCTCAAAGCCTCTTCCGTATTGATCGTAGGCACCGGCGGCCTCGGGTCTCCGGTCGCGATGTATCTTGCGGCGGCGGGGGTGGGCAGGATCGGATTGGTGGATTATGACGTAGTCGACTTCACCAACTTGCAGCGCCAGATCATCCATGGAACGTCCACAGTGGGAGAGCGAAAGGTGCATTCGGCCCGGGCACGAATTCTCGACATCAATCCCGAAGTGCAGGTCGATATCTACGATGAACCCTTCACATCCGAGAATGCGTTCCGAATCGCCGAGCCATACACCGTCATCGTCGATGGGACGGACAACTTCCCCACCCGCTACCTGGTAAACGATCTGTCCGTGCTCAGCGGCAAGCCCAACGTGTACGGCTCGATCTTTCGCTTCGAGGGACAGCTCAGCGTCTTCTGGGCCGAGCGTGGCCCGTGCTACCGGTGCCTGTTCCCCGAACCCCCACCGCCGGGCCTCGTGCCCTCGTGTGCAGAAGGCGGCGTCTTCGGCGTGCTGCCTGGAACCATCGGAGCACTCCAGGCCACCGAGACCCTCAAGCTGCTGCTGGATATCGGGGAGCCCATGATCGGTAAGCTGCTCCTTTTCGATGCCCTGGAAATGAGCTTCGAAGAGCTGCGGCTCAAAAAAAACCCGAACTGCCGCGTCTGCTCGGAGAACGCGGAAGTTACCGAGCTGATCGATTACGAAGCTTTCTGCGGCGTGCCGGGCCATGACCGGGAGGAAGGACTGCTTTCCAGCGAGTGGGAGATCGAACCGACGGAGCTCGCGCAGCGCCTGGAGCAAGGCGAACGCGTACGCTTGATCGACGTACGTGAACCACACGAACTCGAGATCTCGAGCATTGAAGGAGCTGAGCTCTTTCCGCTAGGTGAGCTCGCGGCGCGCTTGCATGAGCTCGACAGCGCGGACGAGATGGTGATCTTCTGCAAGTCAGGCGCGCGGGCCGCTCGAGCGGTAGAGCTTCTGGCCGGCGCCGGATTTCGCAAACAAAAGAACTTGCGCGGGGGCATCAACGCCTGGGCACGTGAAGTAGACTCAAGCCTTCCTCTTTACTAGCGGCCCAACTCGATGCCTCCCCTCCGCGTGCGGTGGAAACCTCCTTCCGTCCGCTCCTCTCACCTTCCACTCGGCCGATGGCTCGAACACCCTTCACCCAGCTGACGGCTGCCCTCCCTCATTAACTCGTATCCTGCTCTCGGACTTGCCATTTTCGTCTAT
>JBGMQN010000109.1:0-15439 GCA_048054495.1 Anaerolineales bacterium | reverse complement strand
ACGACCTAACGAGAGTTTTTCGCTAGCCATTGCCCTTTCGCATAGCCACGCGACGGGTGATGATTAGAATGAGTTGGGTCTGAAATATGGGTAGATCAAGGGCGATCCAGGCGGGTCGCCCTCGAGGGTCACATTACCAGGGGGGATTGTTCAGGAAAGCCATGGAAACCATGGCGCATGCGATGATTGCTGCAAACAAGACGACGGTGGCGCCCACTACGGCAACTACTTTGACTCGCTCGTCACTGGCCACATTCATCTCAGTGGCTGAATTCTTAGCCATTCAAGGTCTCCCAAGAGTCGGCAGCATTATATGGGGCAAGGCCCCTCGAACGGCCTAGTCAATCAGTCCATATAGATTGACCTAAGGGCGGGCGGCGGCGAAGGGGCTGCGATTCCAGCGATCCACGGGGCAGCTGCTCGCACAGGGGTCCAACCCCTTTGGCCCCTGTGCAATGGTTGCTTGAGAGCGAGTGATGAAGAAACCTCTGGTCCTGCATCCTCTCCTACTTGCGACTTTCCCCATTCTCGCCCTATTCCCGCAAGATATGGATTGGATCCTTATCTCGGATGCGGCGTGTGCTCTTTCACAGACGTTGCAGGGGGCGTTCTAGCTCCCTAATCCGTCAAGGCCTGCTGCACGGCTTCAATGAGCTCCCGCTTTGAAACCGGTTTGAGAAGATACCTATCCGCACCGGCCTCAAGACCTTCGTGAACCTCTTCCAGCTGTGATCGGGCGGATACGATCACAATGGGGATATTTTCTAAGTAGGGTTCGCCTCGCACATACCTGCACAGCTCCAACCCGGAGGCCTCCGGCATCATGATGTCGACAAACATCAGGTCGACAGGCTCCTCCTCAAGCGCGGTCTTGGCGCTCTGCACGTCGTGCACGACCCGCACCCGATAGCCCTCCATCTCTAACATCATGCTGAAGAGCTCCGCGACGCCAACCTCGTCGTCCACGACGAGAATATTCTGCTGACTCATGAGGGGCTCAAGTATACGACGCGCTGGAAGTGGCGCATACAGAACCCCCTCGTTGAGTTAATATTGTGGCCATGGCCAACATGATTACGATTATTCGCTTTCCGCTGCTGCTTGGCTTCCTGCTGATGCTTTATTTCGGGAATCCGATGGTGCAGCTTTTGTCGGTCCCATATTTGTTTTTCGCCCTCTTTCTCGACACCGTGGACGGAGTCATTGCCAGGAGAACCGAGACCACGTCTTTAATGGGAAGCGTGCTCGATATTGCCACTGACCGCAGTTACGAGTTGGTGCTGTGGGTAGTGTTGGCAGACCTGGGCACGATCTCCGTGGCGATACCGCTGATTGTGATCATACGCACCACGCTCACCGATGCCATTCGCAGCATTGGTGTGAGCCAGGGCAAGGCTCCCTTTGAGCAGCAGGGATCCGGGCTCGGCCATTTCCTGGTCAGCTCGCCCTGGATGCGATCCGGCTACAGCATCAGCAAGATCGTGGCCTTCTGCGGACTCACTCTCGGCTACGCACTTTCGGGCTTTCCAGAGGGAGGCAATCTACAAGTTGCATCGGACCCGATCCTGCGGGTTTCCGAGATAGTGGCCTGGGTGGCGGTGGTTTTCTCCGTCGTGCGAGGCGCTCCAGTGATTCTGTCGGGAAACCGGCAACTGCGTGACTCAAGGAAGGTCTCAACTCCCAAATGAGCCTGGTTTCGATTGCAAACAGCCGCTGGGGACCGAATGCTGCCATGTGGCTGGTCAGGATCCTCCCGCGGCGGTTCACGTTGTGGATTACCGATCGCATCGCGGCTCGAGTCGCCCGGCAGGCGGACACTGCGATGGTTGCTGCAATGCGCAGCAATCAGTCGGTAGTGCAGGGGCTTCCGGAAGACGACCCGAAGATCCAGGAGACTGTGGAAGCCGTACTTCGCAATATCATGCGCAGCTACGTCTCGTTGTTCGAGGTCATGCAAGGCGGGCATGAGACTTTGGCCGAGATCGCCAAACCGGATGAGGAGCTGCTTGACACGGTGGACGCGATTCTGGCGAAGGGCAGGGGGCTGCTTTACGTTGGAGCTCACACGATCGGACTGGACCACGTCTTGATCTATCTCGGTGGACTGGACTATCACACACTGGTGCTTGCTTACCCAGAGGTGCTGCCAAGCTACCAGGCGCAGAACGACCTGCGCCGCAGGTTCGGACTGAATCTGTCGCCGGTCAGCTACCAATCCCTGCGCGAAGCGATTATCTATCTGAGGGAAGGCGGGCTTGTGGTGACCGCCGCGGATCGGCCCGATGAATCGGGCGCCTTCCTGGAGTTTTTTGGAAAGCGGGCTTGGTTGCCCGTGGGACACGCTCGATTGGCGCTCAAAACCATGGCTCCGATCATGGTGGGCGCAACCTACATATTCGATGGAGGCCAATACCGCGCGAAAACTCTGGACATCGTTAAGCCGGAGCAGTTCAAGGGACATCCGGATGCGGAGCAAGCGATGGCGCAGCGGGTCATTCATGCAATTGAAGGATTCATTCGCCAGCATCCGGACGAGTGGTGGATGTTCCATAAAGTGTGGCCCGACGGCAACTAGGATCTGAGCGAGTAGTAGATTCGATGGTACCCAAGGCGGCCAGATCCAGGGCGGAAGAACTTCGCAAGCAGCTAAACCTTCACAACTACCGCTATCACGTGCTCGACGATCCGTTGATCAGCGATTTCGAATACGATCAGATGCTGAAGGAATTGCGAGAGCTGGAGCAGCAGCATCCGGAGCTGGCGACGGACGACTCACCCACGAACCGGGTCGGCGGCGGGATATCCGAGCGATTTGTGCGGGTGCCACACCCCAGGCCCATCCTCAGCCTGAGCAATGCCTTCAGCGAAGATGAAGTGCGCGCCTGGTACGAGCGGATCGCGCGATTGGACGCGCGTGTGGAAGAGGCGGCTTTTGTCGTGGAGCCAAAGCTGGATGGGCTGACGGTCGTGCTGCACTATGAGCATGGCATTTTCAATCTGGGCGCTACCCGGGGGGATGGCCAGAATGGGGAGGACATCACCGCCAATCTTCGCACGGTCAGGACGCTTCCACTTCGAGTGCCGCTCAAACCGAACGGCATAGAATCGCCGGCGCGTTTGGTGGTGCGGGGAGAAGCCATCATCTACAAGAAGGATTTCAAGGAGATGAACCGCCGGGCAGAAGCGGAGGGTGGTAAGACTTACGTCAATCCACGCAACACCGCCGCGGGATCACTGAGACAGCTCGATACATCGTTGACCGCCGCGCGTCCTATTCGACTTTTCTGCTACTCGATTATCGAAACTACCGGCGAGCCTCCTGCGAGCCAATGGTCGGCGCTCGAATACTTGAGGGACCTGGGTTTCCCGGTTGAAGGGCACGCACGGCTATGCGAGGGCATCGACGAGGTGATCGCGGCCATCGAGCAGCTCGCCAGCAGACGCGAATCTTTTGCATATGAGATCGATGGAATGGTGATCAAGATTGATGACCAGGAATTGGCCGGCTCGCTAGGAGTGGTAGGAAAAGATCCACGCGGCGCCATTGCGTTCAAGCTGCCCGCTGAAGAACGAACCACTCGGCTGCTCGACATCGGCCTCAACGTTGGACGCACGGGGGTGATCACTCCCTACGCGATCCTTGAACCGGTCTATGTAGGCGGAGCAACCGTCAAACAGGCGACCCTGCACAATTTTGATTTCATCAGGGAGAAGGATATCCGTGTCGGGGACCAGGTGTTGATCAAGCGCTCGGGTGACGTCATCCCGTATGTGATCGGACCGATCGTCGATGCACGCACGGGTAAAGAGAAACCCTACAAGATGCCCAAGAAATGCCCCGACTGCGGGGAGCCGATCCAGATCCTCGAGGGGGAGGTGGCGGTCTATTGCGCCACTGCATCCTGTCCCGCTCAACTGGTCCGAATCTTGGAACACTTCGCCTCGCGCGCGGCCATGGACATCGAAGGACTTGGGATAAAAATTGCGGAGCAAGTTGTGGAGGGGAACCTGGTTGAGGATGTAGGGGACGTCTATCGTCTCACGGAGGAAGATCTGCTCGGCCTGGAGGGGTTCGCCGACAAAAAAGCGGAACAACTCTTATCGGCCATCCAAAATTCCAGGTCACAACCATTGAGCCGAGTGATCATTGCGCTCGGAATCCGAGGGGTCGGCGAAACGGTGGCCGCCGATTTTGCGCGTCACTTTCATAGCCTGGATGCACTTTCCAGCGCCAAACCGGAAGATCTCGAAGCTATGGAGGGCATCGGCCCGAATATTGCCCAGGGGGTCGTCGATTGGTTCGCTCAGCCTCGCAACAAGAAGCTGCTCAGCAAGCTTAAGAAAGCGGGTGTTTGGCCCGAGGAGGAACAAGCCGAGACCGGCCCGCAGTCACTCTCTGGTCAAACTTTTGTGCTCACTGGCACGCTTCCCAACATGCAGCGGAGCGAAGCAAAGGCGTTGATATTAGCTGCTGGTGGTAAGGTCACCAGTAGCGTAAGCGGCAAGACCGATTATTTGGTGGCGGGGGAAAAGGCCGGATCCAAGCTCACGAAGGCTCAGGACCTGGGAGTTGAGATTATCGATGAGGCCGGGCTGCAAGATCTACTGGATTAGTGGATCTAAACGGGTGGGGATTGCAGTTCCGGTTATTCAGTGATCCAGCGGGAATGGCTACGAACTGATATTGGCCCGCATGGACAGTCGCAGCGCGTGTCGATGCAAGCGGCGTAGGCGTTCCGCACCCTGCTTGTCGTCAGCTTCTTCCAATCGCTGGCTGGTTGTGAGAAGCGCCCCCAAGAATTGATCATCGATGAGCTCCACGGATTGGTCCAACATTCGCTGAGCTTCTTGCTCGTCTTCTGTTCCCAGCACCTGCTGGGCCAGCCGCAGATTCGGCGGTAGGCTGTCCATGATGGCGGTATTGAGTTTCTGCTCGATATCTTTCATCTTTACCAGAAGCTCCTGGTCGTCGCTTTCCTCAGCTCCGCGGATGTTGGCCTGAAGGACCGCCAGGAAGAGTTCATCAATCGCAGGCAGAGCCGCCTTTATGGCTTGGTCTAGATCCTCGGCTTGCACCAGGGAGCCAATTAGGTTAGAAGCTTGGGCCAGCCTGGCTTCCTGGGCCTTGTCGATCTCCTCGGTCTGCTCGAGCAGGCGCTTGCGGAGAGCTACGAGGCGCTTCGCTTCTTCGCCTTCGGCTTGATCGATGCGCTCTGTAAGCAGTTGAAAGAATGAGTAGTCCAGCCCGGGCCGCGCCAGGCTCACGATGGCCTGCACGCGATCGTCGTTCTCCGCCTCAACTATCAGCTCGAGAAGCTTTTCCCGGGTTAGATCGTCTCCAGCCTCGCGCAGGCTTTCTGCCGCGGATCGCAATTCGGCCTCTCGCTCCGTCAGTCGCTTTCCATAGGAGCTCAATTGCAGCGCACTCTCGAGCTTCTGAGTGGCAGAGGCGCGCGCCGATTCATCGGGCGTGGTTTGGAGGCTCAGCGCGGCAAGCTGAAAGAACCGTTCATCGAGCTCCCCGTCGTGCTCCGCGACGAATCCATCCAGTGACTCCTGTGGTGCCTTCAACAGATCCTCAAACAAGCGGATCTTTGACCGCTGAGCATCCAGCTCTTCTCTTGTGACACCATCCCCCTCAAGAATGCGCTCAATTAAGCCCTGGATCGTCAAGACTGCCTTGGGCTGAAGCAGGTATCCCTTCCGGCTCTCGGCTGGGAGCGCCTCGATGGCCTGATTGATCAGGCGACCGATGAGCTTCTCCTGCTCGTCCTTCGGGATCCCGAGTTCCACGGGAATGTAGGTCAGCAGCAATTCCTTGCCGGGGTCGTGATAGACCAACGGGGCCGACAGCTGGCCCTCATACTGGCATACGGGGCATCGCACAAGGTTCAAGCTGCCGGAGAGCAGCCGCGACTTGGCGCTCGGATCCAGCCCTACATCAACCAACTGGTGAACGTGGGCCTGGATGGGCGAGCCACAACTCGGGCATCGGACGGTATTTGCAGCGGCTACCATGCGCTATCCCTCACCTTTAGGCAGCGAGAAGCAGATCTGCGCTCCTTGCTCCACCTTCTCATCTACCCAGATCCTACCCCCATGAGCCTCCACTATAGCCTTGGCCAGATACAGGCCGAGGCCTGCGCCTTGTGTGCTGCCGGTGATTTCCTCCGATCGATAGAAGCGATCGAAGATCCGGTGGCGGTCTGAAGGTCGAATCCCCGGACCCCGGTCACTCACACACATCACGACTTCATTCTGCGTTTGGCGTCCCCGGATCAGCACCCGTCCGCCATCCTCCGCGTACTTCACCGCGTTGGAGAGCAGGTTGGTGAGCACCTGTGTCATTCGCTCCTCGTCTGCGCGAACGAGCGGGAAATCGGCCGGCCGTTCGACCTCGAACGTATGCCGATCCGATTGGGTTTGGAAACGCACTGCCAACTCCTCCGCAAGTTGAAAAAGGTCCAAATCCGACGGGTTCAGTGAAAGCGCGCCCGCCTGCAGTCGCGAGGCGTCCAGGAGATCATCGATCAGGTCGGCGAGTCGATCAGACTCATCTTCGATTACAGCCAGGCTGTCGCGCACGACCTCCGGGTCCCAATCCGCGTCATCGCGGCGTAAGGTTCCTACGTAGCCCTTAATCAAGGCGACCGGAGTGCGCAGCTCATGGCTAATGATGGAAATAAACGTGCTCTTGAGCTCCTCGGCCTCTCGAAACCGAGTGATATCGCGCACATTGGCCACGACGCTCAGCAGCCGCCCATCCTCTGAAAATGTCGGGGCGTAGGTGATTCCAACACTGATGTGGCCGCCGCCTGCACGCAACAGGTCCCCCTCCACATACAGCTCGGCGCTCGCGGAAAGCGGCCAGCCGCCGGCGGCCGATTCCTCCAGTGTGGATCCCGGCTCACGGCTCGACCATCGAATGATCTCAGAATGCTCTTTGTCAACAACCTCGTCTGCCCCGTATCCGGTGAGCTTCGAGCAGGCCCGGTTAAAACGTGTAAACCTGTAGCTCGGATCCAGGATGAAAATCCCATCCGCAGAGGATTCGACCACCTGGTCCAGGTGGCGGCTTTGATCTGCGACCTGCGTGTAGAGACGTGCATTGGAAACGGCGATCGCGGCTTGAGCAGCGAAAGCCCCAAGCAGCCGACGGTCATCCCGTGAGAAGCGTCCCCGATAGGATCTGAACACGAAGATGACTCCCACGACCTCTTCGCGGGCGATCATCGGTAGCCCCACTCCCGTGAGAAGCCCTAATGAGGCGGACTGGGTGATCCTCTGCAGCCGGCGGTTGACCTCGGGCAGCGCAATGCTTGCTGGATCTCCCTGATCCGGAATGTCCTCGAGCAGCGAATCGAGGCTCTTCAAGAACTCGTCGTTGACGCCGTGCGTGGCAGCTACACGCCACCCGCCCGTTTCGCGCAATGCAATAAGACCGGCCGAGCTTGCCAACAGCTCGGCCGCAAGTTTCACGATCCGATCCAGGACCCGATCGAGATCCAGCTCTTCGGTAAGAGCGCGCGAGATCTCAAGCAGGTAGTCTCGCTGGCGTACGCGAAAGTCCGGAAGCATTAAGTGGAGACGGTCGAGATTGACTCCTCCATGATCCTGAGTCCCTCGTCCAGCAGCCCTTCTTCTATGCTCAAGGCGGGGGCCAAGCGAACGGTGCTCTCGCCGCACCCCAATAACAAGAGCCCCCGCTCAAAGGCCTCTTCGATCACTCGCTCGCGCAGATCATGCGCCGGTTGCTTTGTCCCAATACCGTCAACAAACTCCACACCAATCATCAGGCCTTTCCCCCGAACCTGACCGATGGTGGGATGGCGGCTCTGGATTTCTTCCAGCGCATCCATGGCATATTTACCCATGCGCTGCGCGTTATCCAAGAGCTGCTCCTGGACCAGATCGAGCGTTGCCAGCGCCGCACTGCATGCCAGCGGATTGCCGCCGTAGGTGTTACCGTGCGCACCTTCCGGCCAGTCCATGACGGACTCGCGGGCAACGATGCCTCCCATCGGAACGCCCGATGCAATCCCCTTGGCAAAGCAAACAATGTCGGGCTCGACCTCCCAATGTTCGATCGCCCACCACTTTCCTGTGCGACCGATACCGGACTGCACTTCGTCCGTGATCAGCAGGATTCCATGCCGGTCGCAGAGCGCGCGCAATGCGGGGAAGAAGCCTGGGGGTGGAACGACGTAGCCCCCCTCGCCCTGAATGGGCTCCACCAGGATGCCGGCGCAATCCTCAGGTGGCACGACGGTCTTAAAGACCTGATTCTCAATGTAGTCGACCACCGTCTCTCCATAATCGCCGCCCGTCGACTGCAGCACCTGGCGATAGGCGTTCGGGTAGGGAACATGGGTGACGCCTAGGGCAGGGGGGCCGAAGCCGCTTCTCTGAATGGATTTGCTGGAGGTAAATGCCAACGAGCCCAGAGTGCGGCCATGAAATCCACCCTGGAATCCGATAAATAGCGGACGTCCGGTGTGGTGTCGGGCCAGTTTGATGGCCGCTTCCACGGCCTCTGTACCTGAGTTGGCAAGGAAAACCTTGGCTGGCTCAGAAAAGGGAGCAATTTCCGCCAGCCGTTCGGAGAGCTCGACCCAAATCGGGTGGTAATAGTCGGATGAGATGTGAATGAAGCGCTGCGCCTGATTGCAGATGGCGGCGACGACTTTGGGATGGGAGTGCCCGGTCGTGCAAACGGCAATTCCGGCCGCAAAATCGATGAAATGGTTTCCGTCCACGTCCCAGACCTCCGCGCCTGAGCCGTGGTCCATAACGAATGGCGCGGCTCGCGGATACGACGGGGAGACAACCGCCTGGTCGCGCTTGAGGAGTTCTTGAGCTTTGTCGAGCTTCACAGAGTGGAACCTCCGATAGGGGATGAGCGGATTGGATGGAAAGATACGCAAGAAACGAGCGAACCGGCGAATTATATCATTCGGCCCTCTCGAGCACTCTTACGCCCGTATATAATGAGTTTGGATTTCCGCGTAGCTAGGAAGGATTGAGAGATGGAAGAGCGAGTTTGGCATAAACACTATGATGAAGGTGTGCCGAGCGAAGTCGAGGTGCCCGAAATGAGGCTGCAAGACTTCCTGGAAAAATCTGCGCGGGATTTTCCGGATCGGCCCTGCACGATCTTTAAGGGAGCGGTGATCACCTACCGCGAAATGAACGAGCTCACAGATCGATTGGCGGCGGGATTGGCGGCGCGCGGTGTGAATAAGGGCGACCGAGTAGCGATCTTCATGCCCAACTCGCCGCAATTCGTTATCGCCTTCTACGCCATCTTGAAGGCAGGCGGCGTGGCAGTAGCGACGAATCCGCTCTACACGCATCGCGAGATCAAGCACCAAATGAACGATTCGGGCGCCAAGCTTATGCTGGTCATGAGCAACTTCTATAACACGGTCAAAGAAGTTCAATCGGAAACTCGCCTGCAGCAACTAATTGTCACAAACATCAAAGAGTACCTGCCGCCACTGTTACGTTTTCTGTTTTCCGTGGCCAAAGAGCGCAGCGGAGGGCATCGGGTGACGCTGCAGGAAGGCGATGAATGGCTGCAGGACGTGCTCGACCAGCACACTGCGGCGGATCGACTCGAAGTGGATATCGGGCCCGATGATCCGGCGCTATTCCAGTACACGGGGGGGACGACCGGTCTCTCAAAGGGGGCGGTCGGGCTGCATCGACATCTCGTGGCCAATACCCTTCAAGGCGAGGCTTGGCTGAGCGCCGTGCAAGGCGAACCTGGCGAAGGCATCACACTCATGGCCATCCCCATGTTCCATGTTTATGGGCTGATCGTGGGAATGGCGGTCGCCGTGCAAAGCGCGGCGGCGATGGTCATGATCCCGAATCCGAGGGACCTGAAGGATGTCTTAGGGAGCATTGATAAGTACAAACCGACGCTTTACCCGGGCGTGCCGGCCATGTACAACGCCATCAACAACCATCCGGACGTGCTGGCTGGGAAGTACGATCTGAGCTCGATCAAGGCCTGCATCTCCGGATCGGCCCCGTTACTGCGTGAGACAAAGGTGAAATTCGAAGAGCTCACGGGCGGGAAACTGGTCGAGGGGTTCGGCCTGACCGAGTCGCTGGTCGCGACGCATGCCAACCCCATCATGGGTGAGAACCGCATCGGTTCGATCGGGCTGCCTTTTCCCAACGTCGATAGCCGCATCGTATCGCTAGACGATGACGTCACCGTGCTCGAGCCCAATGAGGTGGGAGAGCTGGTGATTAAGAGCCCCAGCATCATGAAGGGCTATCACAATATGCCCACCGAGACCGCCAACACGCTTCGGGATGGGTGGCTTTATACGGGCGACATCGCGTACATGGATGAGGATGGATATTTTTATATCGTGGATCGCAAGAAGGAGATGATCAAGCCCAGCGGTTTCCAGGTCTGGCCGCGAGAAGTGGAAGAGGTTATTGCCGAGAACCCGAAGGTGCTGGAGGTCGGCGTGGCCGGCATCCCGGATGCCCACCGCGGAGAGACGGTGAAAGCCTGGGTAGTGCTCAAGCCGAATGAGAGCGCAACCGTCAAGGATATTCAGGATTGGTGCCGGGAGCGCCTGGCGCCGTTCAAGGTTCCGACGCATGTCGAGTTTCGTGACGAACTGCCGAAAACCACGGTTGGGAAGATCCTGCGGCGGGAACTCGTCCGCCAGGATAAGGAGCAGGTTGAGGCGGAAGTGGAAGGCTGATCGCGTTCCAGTCGAGGCGGGACCGGCGCCTACGTGATGAATGCGGATGGAACGGACCCGGTCAAAGTCACCTGCGCCGGCGATTCTGATGGCATTCTCGACTGGCAATCTCAGCCGAACATATAAGAAAAAGGCCCCGACGAGGGGCCTTTTTTATTTTTCCTGAATGTAGCTGGCTGGCTCAGTCGCCCGCGGCGCCAACCGGGATGGGCGTGCCGCCGTTCTTGGGGCCGACCGGCTCGGAGAAAAGCTCCTCAAACTGCTTGCGCTCCAGGGTCTCAACCTCGATCAGGGTTTCGGCGATGGCATCCAGCTGGGTACGATAGTCTTTTAGGATATCCGTGGCGCGGTCGAAGGCTTCCTCCACCAGCCGCCTGACTTCCATGTCGATCTGCTCGGCGATGCTGTCTGAATAATCCCGCTGCTCCCCGATCGTGCGGCCCAAGAACACCAGCTCATCTGTCTGGCCATAGACCATCGGGCCGAGCTCCTGGCTCATTCCGAGGCGGGTGATCATGTTGCGAGCAAGCTCCGTGACGCGCTCCAGGTCATTGGAGGCGCCGGATGTGATGTCGTTGAATACGAGCGTTTCGGCCGCCCGCCCGCCCAATAACCCTGCCATATCGGCCTTGATCTTGCGGCGGGAAGTCAGCGTTCGGTCCTCTTCTGGGAGCGCCATGGTCCAGCCTCCCATCATGCCGCGGGCGATGATGCTGACCTTGTGAACGGGATCGGCCTCGGGGATCACATGCATGACGACCGCGTGACCGGCTTCGTGGAAAGCGACGATCTGCTTTTCTTCTTCGCTGATGATGCGGCTGCGACGCTCTGGGCCGGCGATCACGCGCTCGACCGACTCTTGAAATTCATCAGGGCCAATGGAATTCTTGTTTCTTCGAGCAGCGAGTATGGCAGCCTCATTGACAAGGTTTTCGATATCGGCGCCCACGAATCCGGGAGTACCCTTGGCGATGGTCTTGAGATCAACTTCCTCTTCGATCGGCATGCCCTTCACGTGCACTTTGAGGATCATCTCACGTCCGTGCATATCCGGCCGATCCAGGATCACGCGACGATCAAAGCGTCCCGGACGCAGCAGTGCTGGATCGAGAATATCGGGCCGGTTGGTTGCGGCCACAATGATCACACTGGCATCCGTGTCGAACCCGTCCATCTCAACCAGCATCTGGTTGAGGGTCTGCTCGCGTTCGTCGTGGCTGCCACCCAACCCGGCGCCGCGATGGCGGCCTACGGCATCGATCTCATCTACGAAGACAATGGCCGGAGAATGCCGCTTGGCCTGATCGAATAAATCGCGCACCCGGCTGGCGCCAACGCCTACGAACATCTCTACGAACTCTGAGCCAGAGATCGAGAAGAATGGCACGCCGGCCTCGCCAGATACTGCCTTGGCCATGAGCGTTTTGCCGGTCCCGGGAGCCCCAATAAGCAGCACACCGCGCGGGATGCGTGCTCCAAGCTTGATGAACTTCTCCGGCTCTTCGAGGAACTCGACAATCTCTTGTAATTCTTCCTTGGCCTCGTCGACACCCGCAATATCATCAAACGTCACTGTCGGCTGATCGCCGGTGAACATGCGCGCTCTACTCTTTCCGAAGGACAAGGCCTGGTTGTTGGATCCCTGCGCCTGGCGCAGCATGAAGAAGATCAGGCCAACGACCAGCAGGCCTGGCAGCAGGTAGGTCACGAGCGTGAGCACCTGGTTGAAATCGCTAGGCTGCTTGATTTCGAGCTTCACCCGATCCGAAGCAAGCATCTCCGGGGTCACGCCCAGAGCCGTCAACTGCTCGACTGCGGTTGTGGTGGGCTCCTTACGGGAAAGGGCGCGGGTCTCGCCGTCCGGATAGATGATCGTCAGATCGTTATCATCGACGATGATGCGAGCGATCCGTCCTGTACGGACGAGATCGGCCACCTCGTTGAAATCGAGGCGATCTGGAGGAGTCTGACCGGCCCTGAACTGGACAACCAGCACAATAACGATCAGGAGCAATATTACGAGAACAATGGAATTTCGCCCTCGTGGGGAATTCACAATTACCTCCTACGCGCGGACGCGATGTAACTCACGCCTCTTACGGGCCAGCGCAGAGCCGATTATACCGTACCGGGTTGGGTGGGAAAAGTAAGACGATCGTAAGAGTCGATTACTGTTGATAGAGCAGCCACACCCACAACCAAAGAGGCAAGAGGCCCCCCACGGCCAGGAAAGCAAGCAAGCCCAGGCCGATCGCCCACCAGTCCACCGGGTCCGGATGGAAAGGATCCACCGCGCGCGTGGCGTCTTGAGGAACCTGGAATGTTGGAGGCAGCGAGGGCTGTTCTTCCGCGAAGGTGGCGAGCACTTGCCCGAATTGGTCAGCCGTCCGATAGCGGGCGGTGGGCTCCTTGGAAAGCACCTTTGCCAGGATCTGGTCGAGCTTGGGAGGGATGGAGGCCTCGTAGGTGCTTGGGGGAACCACTGGTGCCACCTGGTGCAGCTCCGCCAACAGGTCCATATCCGCGGCCTCGAATGGCAGCCGGCCGGTCAGCATCTCGTAGAGGATCACTCCCAGCGAATAGACGTCGCTGGCCGGGGAGGGGGCCGTGCCGGCCGCCTGCTCCGGAGAGAAATACTGCGGGCTACCCCAAACGACATCGAGCTGTTCGTCCGGGCTGATAGTTGCAAGGGCGCGTGAGATACCAAAATCGGTAATCTTGATGCGTTCGGCGTTCGATACGAGGATGTTGTGCGGCTTCAAATCACAGTGCACCAGGCCTGCACGGTGCGCATAGCCAACCCCTTCGCAAATTTGCGACATCAATCGCACGGCTTCCGGATGCAGCAGTGGACTACGCCGTCTGAGCAAGGTCTTCAGATCCGTGCCTTCCACATACTCCATCACGATATAGATGTCCTGTGGATCACGACCGAAGTCATAGATCGTGACGATATTGGGATGGACCAGGTTGGCGGCGGCGCGGGCTTCTTGAAGGAAACGGACCCGAAACTCGGTGTCGTCGGCAAAATTGCTTCGCAGCTGCTTTACCGCGACCTGCCGCTGCAAGTTGAGGTCCCGAGTGAGGTAGACAATCGCCATGCCTCCGGCCCCGATTTGCTGCAAGACCTGATAGCGCCCGCCGATTAGTTCCCTATCCATGCCGAGCGAATTCTAAACTGACGGCCAGAAGGTGGCTAGGCTATAATGTGGCACCCTCTTGAGGTTCCCCTTCTCGATATGCGGTCCGCATGGCTCATCTATAACCCGGCGGCAGGGCGATTTCCGGCCGGATGGCTGCTTAGCCGAGCTGTGGGCGTGCTCGATAAGGCGGGGTGGGAGGTTCAAGTTCGGGAGGCCAAGCATGGAGGGCATCTTAGCGAACTGGCACTGGAAGCTGTGGAGGCCGGCTGTCAAGCGGTCTTCGTAGCGGGCGGCGATGGCTCGGTGGGTCGGGTGGCATCTGCGCTCTCCGGAACCGATGTGGCGCTGGGAGTACTCCCCTCGGGAACGGCCAACGTATGGGCCAAAGAAATCGGCATCGAACGACTGGATTGGATTCATCTCTTCGCTCTGGAGAAGGCCGCCGGCCGCTTGGCACGTGGCGAAATCCGCAAAGTCGACATGGGGACAGCAAATGGCCAATCATTCTTGCTGTGGGCAGGAATAGGACTGGATGCGGAGATCGTGAGCCGCATCGAACCCAGGCAGCGGTGGGAGAAGGTGTTTGGCCCCGTGCATTATGGTCTACTCGCTCTGTGGCAATCGATCGGCTGGGAGGGTGTGAAGCTAAGGGTCCAGGCGGGCGATCAGGTATGGGAGGATCGCTATCTCGTTGCGATCGCGAGCAACATCCGCACCTACGCCGGCGGGTTGGTTGAACTCAGCCCCGATGCGAAATTCGATGACGGCAAGCTTGACTTCTGGCTGATTGGAGGTCGCTCCTTGAAGGACGCGGTGACCCGCGTAGTTCAGATATTGTTGGGAATGCATGTAGATGCGCCGGATGTCGTCCACTTTCAGGCGGCGGAGGCCGTGTTTGAATCCGAGTCGGAAATTCACATGCACTTTGACGGAGAGCCGGAAGTGCTGAAATCGCCGCTGCAGTTTCAAACGCTGCCGAGCTCGCTTAATGTGCTGATGCCCGATCCCGAGGCGGGTTGATCGACGGCCGCCGCGGACTACTCTGGGTCGTTGGAGGGGCGATTGTCGGTCTGCTGCTTACCGTGACGATCCTCGCTCTCGCTCGATTGCGCGGCACGTCGCGGCCTGCCTCTCTCGCTCCGGTATTGACCGTCATTCCGCTTCCAACCGCGACCGCTCCTGTGATCTTCACTCCAACTGCTCCATTGCTGCCGACGCTGACTCGTACTCCTCCGCCTGGTGCCCCGAAGCAGTTCACGATCGGCGAACTGGTGGAAGTCTTCGGGACGGAGGGGAAAGGCCTACGCATCCGGGAGAATCCCAGCCTGGCGGCAGACATCCTGATGCTGGGCCTGGAGAACGAAGTGTTTGAGGTGGTCGAGGGTCCGAGAGAATCTGACGGCTATGCCTGGTGGCGGCTAACCAACCCATTCGATCGAACCAAGCAGGGCTGGGGAGCCGACCAGTTTTTGCGCGCTCTTGAGGCTGGGCAGTGATAATTCAGCCCAAGGTGTCGTCCGCCCTAAGCAAGCAGGGCTGGGGAGCCGACCAGTTTTTGCGCGCTCT
>JBGMQN010000017.1:0-15807 GCA_048054495.1 Anaerolineales bacterium | reverse complement strand
CCGAAGAAAAATGCTTCGAATACTCCTCCAAGAAGCGCTTCTTAGGTGTGCCCTCAGTGTAGAAGGGACCCACCCAATCGTCAAAGGAAAAACCCTGAGTACCCAGAAGCAGGTCTCCAGCCGGTCTGCCCATATCCTCCATCACCTCTTCGCACGTCGTCTGTCCCAGACTTGAAAGCTCACAAATGAAAATCCTATCGCACTGACGATAAGGGCTAACCCCCTCACCCATTTTCCGAGCACATAGGAGTCAGGTGAATATCTGAAATGAAGATTCGTTTTGCCCGCGGGTACGTATGTGCCCATCAGAGCCATCTGAGCTTGGTAAACGGGCAGTTCAATCCTATCGTGATCGAGCGCCTTCCACCCAGGCATGTACGGAACACTCACAACGACAAATCCGGGGGCTGAGGAAGTTATCTCGAGCTCGAATTGATCGGAAGTTATCCACCGAGTATCGACGCTCGAGGATCCATCGCTGCCTCCGGTGATTTCGTGTCCTCCGACCACCAGTAGGGGGTCACTGGGAGAGCGCTCGGCCAGGCGGTCAAACAGGTACTCATCACTCACCGTCGGTTGAGTCTCGTAGATAAGGAATGCCTGTGGCCTGACGTCGTTATTCCGGTATACATTTCCACCCTCGATCGATCCTTCAAGGATCCAGCCCAGGCCCGTTTGATCCTCGGAGGTAACTGCACGGCGTACGCCCAGCAGGCCCAGCAAATAGCTATCAACCTGGCGGTCCGGGCAGGCGGCTGCAGCCTCCGCGCTGGCCACGAAGGCAGGCACTGAGATCGAGTAGACCTGCGGCCGGCATTGTGTAGCAGCCTCGATATAGGATACATAGTGTCTCAATTGAACTGGATCAATTCCCTCCACGATCCACAATCCTGCGTTCTCGGCAGCGTAAGGCGAGAGGCGGCCTTCCGTGTACACTCTCTCAGTTCCAGTGACCGACAACTGATCCAACCATTCCGGCTCTGGCGAGCCCTCTCCGGGTTGCCAAAAGGACCAGCCAACCGCAGAAAGCTCGAGAATCAGCACAAACCCGATCGCCAGGGCAACCCGATTTCCACCCTTCAATATCCCACCGAATTGGCTCAGGATCAATATCGTGGCGCCGCTGACGACTGCGGCGGCCAATGCGACCCATTGCCAAGGATTCTGAGGCCGCGAGATGGCGACTCCGGAGACAACCAGGAGAAATAGGCCAATGGCCGCCGCCGCTCGAAAGCCTCGTCGTCCCTGCACAAACCCCTGAACGCCCGCACCACAGAATATCGCCAGTATCAGACTAACGAAGAACCACGACCGCGAGGGTACTCGAAGGAACCCGAAGCCCGGCACAATCCGAAAGGTCCATGCGAACAACGGCGTCGCAGTTCCCAAGGCAAACAGCACCGAAACAATGCCAAGGGTGAGCCAGAACGCCTTGCCCCAGACTTGGTCGCGTAAGATCCCATGCGAAGCAAAGATGAAGATCCCGATGCCAATGAAAACGATCCACTCCGGAAAAGGCACGCTTGGGACGGCGAGGAACAGCGCCAATAAACTCGGGGGCAAGGCATAGGCGGCCGAATCAGCCAGCGAAAGGTCCGACCGATTGAGATATGGAATTAGCTCCAGCATGGGTGCTAGATGCACGCCCCCTGAGAGTAGGAACCCGATAGCGGCTGCCAGTCCGATCGCGAATGTCCTTCGGACCAGTAGGGTTCGCCGAAGTCTCGAGAAGGCCGCTGGCCGGTGACGGATAAGCAAATAGAGCGCGTAGGCGATCAGGACGGTAAATGTGATGAATGCCGTTGGAGGGTGAGCCACAAATAATAGGCCAAATAGAAGTCCCGCAAGCCATGCCCAGATCGGGGAAAGGTTCTCCAGAGCCCGATCGAGCGCCAACAGGACCCAGGGCAGCCAGGCGAGAACGATGACAATATCGAGTTGTCCCCCGCTTACATGGGCGAGCAATTTTGGCGCGAGCATATAAGCGATTGCACTGCTGAATGCGCCGAGGCCGGAAAAGGCCATTCGAATCCTGGCAAAAGCATAAATGCCTGCCCCGGCCAGCCCAATATGCAGAGCAAATAGCAGATTCAAGGCCCAGGTGGCTGGTAGGGCAAGGATCAGCAAGTATGGTGGATACGCTATGAGATACGAGGGATTCCCAACGATCGGAATACCGCTCATGGTTTCTGGTCGCCAGGTGGGCAGCCTCCCAGTCTCACGCCACTCCTGCTGAAGGAAACTAGCGTTGGGCAATTGCTTGGCGATATAGTCCGTTCCTAGTTCGGATCGGGACAGCAAAAGCGTTTCACTATTCCATAGGAACGGCAGCAGAAGCAGGAGGGGGATCGCGAACAAGAGCACGCAATTCCGCAGATCTGAACGCAGCGCGTTTAACTCCTTACTGTCAGACAAGTCCCTCAACCCTTCAACCATGAAGTGCAAGACGGATGTGCGGATGGATCGTTAGACCACACCCGCTCGGTCGAGACGACATCGTGCAATCCGGGCGCAGTGCTCCACGACCAGCCCCAGGGCTATTCAACACCATCTAGAGTTTCCGTCAACATTATTAGCGATGTCCCGACAAAGATACTATGCTTGGCGCGCTCATCTCCCTATAGGCTTGACTTCAGTGAAGGACTTTTTCTCTGTGCTGGCAGAGCAGCCAAGATCTGAGACCGTGAAAGTTGGCTGTCTGCTGCTCATTTTAGCTTTGCTGGGATTAGGTGTCCTCACCCCCTGGCTGGGTTTGCTCGGCGACGACTGGTGGCATTTTTCTCAATTGGAGGCCGGAAACTTTCCGGAAGCACAGCTTTTCGAGAATCCTGCCCGTCCGGGAGTGGCCTATCTCTGGCTGTTATTCTGGCGGCTGTTCGGGCTTCGGCTTTGGGCCTACTACTTGCTGAATGTCCTGCTTCAGTGGTCAGGCGCCTTGCTCGTCTTCCTCATCCTCAGGCGAGTATTCCGCTTGGACGTCGGTCTCGCCGCTGTTGCAGCGGCGCTGGTGCTGCTCTACCCCTCGGACACCGCTCACGTATACCTGTCTACGATAACCACGCGAACGGCTACTTTACTCGCGTTGGCTGGAGCGTTTCTGTGGCTGCATGTTATGGCGCGGCCCGCCGTCTCTCGTATCCTGCTGGCCCTCAGCCTTTTCCTTATGCTTCTCTCCTTGCTTGCCTATGAAACCTTCCTACTAATGTTCGCTGTGCTTCCGCTAGGACTGTATTTCGCTCAGCATGCGACCGAGCGAAGTTGGGTGTTCCGATGGGCACCTATCTACTCGATTCTTCTGGGATACACAGCGTTCCGGCTCGGCACGGTGATCGTCGTCACGCGCTCTCGCGAGGCCTACTACGCGACCCTACGGCTCGAACCCGATTGGCTGTGGACGCAATTGCAAAATGCGTTCAGTGCTACCACCTGGAAGGGGTGGCTGTACGCGCTGAAGTCCATGCTGGATTGGTCGCCAATCGGATCGCTCCTATTCCTATTCCTGGCTCTTGTTCTGCTGCTTTCCGCACTCGTGTGGCTTGGCCGCAGTGGTGACGAATTTACGCCGGATCGACGTCATGGGGTGGCATTGATTGGTATCGGAGCCGTCTTATCCCTTGCAGGCACGGCGCCAGTAATGGTATCCAATTTCACACTAGAGAACGCAGTTGGAACTTTGGACGGCCGTCTGCTGCATGGCGCAGCAATCGGCCACGGACTTGTAATCGTAGGACTCGTCATACTCATTTCCAGTGCAGTGCCCAGTAGATCCCTTCAAGCAGCAGCCCGCAACACAATCTTTGCCGCGTTGATTGCGGTTGCGTTGGTGGGCGGAGTTGGAGTTCAAAGGATGTATGCCAGGGCCTGGTCTGCACAGCTGGGTATTGTGGATGCACTTCGAACTCAAGCTCCTTCCCTACAAGATGAGACGGTCATCGCGATACTTAACGTGCCTTCGGGGCCTTTTGATATCCGCTTCTACTATCCCCTTACTCAGCTGGTGAGGCGTTACTACGATAATCCAACCCTGCATGCACTTCCTTACCAGCGAGATTTTCCTCCCGACGAACAGACCGTGGTTTTTGGAGAGCAGCAAGCATACGGATTGGTCGAGCTGATTAGGCAGGAGATTGGCGAGTTTCCCTACGATCAAATGCTGGCATTTGAACTTAGCTCATACGATGAAGTTACCCCCGTTTCTGAAATCGGTGAGGCCTATCTTTGTGATGATTCCTGTTTGAGCATTCCGTTCCTGCAAGCCGAGGATTGGGCCCCTGCGCCCGGTCCAGTTCCGGTGAATGACATCGAACGTTTCCGGTTGGATCAGGAGCCGCCCAAAACTGCGTGGCGTCGTCTGCTCGATGGCGCCGCGAAATTCAACAGACGATTTCCCTTGCCATGAGCAGAGGAGGAGTCATGGTGACAAGCATTGTCATCCCAATCCATAATGAGGCTGACGGGCTAGTCCAGTTTCATCGGATGTTGCGCGACTCGATTGACGTCCTGCGTCATACCTTCGAGATCTGGTACGTTAACGATGGCTCGACCGACGATACGGTTGATGTGGTGCGAGGAATCATCCGTGACGATCCTAGAGTGCACTTGATCAACCTAAGCCGGAATTTTGGCAAAGAGGCTGCGCTCACCGCAGGCCTGGATTTCGCGGACGGTGAGGTGGTCATCACGATGGACGGCGATGGCCAGCACTCGCCGCACTATATCCCGACGATGCTTGAGCTCCATAAACAAGGATTCGACATCGTGCTCACTCAGAGATCACCCGACCGCGACGCCTCGCTCATCAAACGGTTTACTTCGCGATTGTTCTACCCGCTGCTCAATCTATTCAGCGACACCAGCCTAATCCAAGGCGCGGCAGATTTCAGGCTCCTGAACCGCGAAGCCGTTTCGAGCTTTCGCCAGATGCGGGAGTCCCATCGATTCCAGCGGGCCCTGGTAAGCTGGATGGGGTTCCACTGGACGATTATTCAAATCGAAGTATCTCCCAGGATTGCGGGCTCGAGCAAGTACGGCCTGCGCAAAATGCTTCGATTGGCTTACGAGGCGATATTTTCCTTTGGCACTCGGCCGATCCGCTTCGCGATCGTGCTTGGTTTTCTGGTCCTGTTGATGGCGCTCGTCCAATTCCTCGATCCGCTTATCTTGATAATAAGTGGCCGGACCAGTGAGCTCGTCCCGGGTTGGACGACCCTCATCATCAGCGTTCTTATACTCGGAGCTGCTCAGCTCATCACATTAGCGATCGTAGGGCAGTATGTCGGGTTGATATACGAGCAAGTGAAACACAGACCCATATATCTGCTTCGGGATGAACCGCTCGATAAGGACCGACTGAACCAGAAGGAACCGGTGTGAATGAGCGTGAGCTATTTTATGAGAGTATCGCGGAGGAGTTTGATTCACTCATAAATCCCTATGATCTCCAGCGGCGACTCGAAGTTGTGTTTGACGAACTGCTCCCCGAGGATCTTTCCGGGGTTAGGGTGCTCGACCTCGGGTGCGGAAGCGGATGGTTCTCGCAGCGGGCTCGCCAGAGGGGCGCGAATGTCATTAGCCTTGACATAAGCAGGAGCCTTGTCGGAATCACGCGCCAGCGCACACAAGGCATGGTTCTGGTGGCCGACGCTGGGCTGACACCATTTGCGTCAGAGAGCTTTCGGTTGATCGTCAGCAGCGAGATGCTGGAGCATCTGAAAGATCCCTCTCGTGGAGTAACGGAGATCGGGCGGATCCTTGCTCCAGGGGGAATAGCCGCCATAACTACCCCCAACCGTATTTGGCTTTGGCTTATCCGGTTGGCCACGCGCCTCAGAATCAGACCGTACAGAGGCTACGAAAACTTCCTCGGATACGATGAACTGCACAAGCTATTGAAGCTGGCAGGCCTTGAGATTGAACTTCATCAGGGCTTTCATCCCTGGCCATTCCAGTTCGCCTTTTTGCGTCCGATTTCGCATCGGGTGGATCGCCGCTGCGGTCCAGGCTTGTGGGGGAAGCGAATGGTAAACCAAGCGGTACGAGCCAGGAAGAGAGTGCTCCGAACTGAAAGCCCTGCGAGGAGTCCGACCCGCGATCGCCAAGGATTCGGGGAGCCTCCTAAAGGAATACGGCAACGTCGGCGAAAGGCTTCTTTTCAATCCGGGGGACCTTAGCATCCTCAGCAGGAAAACCAACTACAAGAATCAGAAATGGGGTCTCGTTCTCCGGACGGTCGAGGATCTCATTGAGAAATCCCATTGGGCTCGGTGTGTGGGTCAAGCTTGCCAGACCCGCGTGGTGGATGGCAGTGATGAGCATCCCGGTCGCAATTCCCACCGACTCGACCGCATAGTAATGCTTCACCTTCCGACCATCGGGCAGCATCCCAAACCTTTCCACAAAGATTGCGATCAGGTAGGGCGCAGTCTCCAAATAAGGCTTGAGTTCGTCCGTACCTAGCGGCTCAAGGGCCGCCAACCACTCCGGCGTTGCGCGTCCCGAATAGAATTCGTGCTCTTCTTCCTCAGCTTTCTCCTTGATTCGCTTTTTCAAATCCGGGTCGGACACGACGATAAACTTCCAGGGCTGCATGTTGGCGCCGCTGGGGGCGGTTGAGGCCGCTCTGAGGCAATTTTCGATGACCGCAAGTGGGACGGGCCGATCGGAAAATTGGCGAACGGTCCGTCGCCGAGCCATGGCGGCGTAGAAATCGGCCGCGCGCCCGACCATTACATCCTCTGAGTATTCTCGGAACCCCGGAAGGGGGATAAATTCCGGCTCAGTTCCCATTGGCGTAAGACTCCAGCCCTAGACCATAACTCATTAGGACTTCTCCCCCAAGAGCTGCTCGATTCGCTCCATTACTGCTTCCGCCACTTCGGATTTCGTCATCAAGGGCAGCTGCTCGCTGCCGCCGCTGGCGCTGATTATGGTGACCCGATTCGTGTCCGTAGCAAAGCCGGCGTCCTCGGCGGTGATGTCGTTGGCAACCATAAGATCCAACCCCTTGCTTTTTAGCTTACCCGTAGCGTGCCTGATCAGATCATCGCTCTCGGCCGCAAAGCCAACCACCACCTCGGGGCGCTGCTGTGCAACTTGCGCCAATATGTCCTCCGTTGGCTCCAAAGGCACTTCAGGAACGCCGCTAGCGCGCTTGATCTTGCCCACGCTCACGCTGCGCGGACGAAAGTCGGCTACTGCGGCCGCCATGATGAGTGCGTCCGCTTCTACCACGGCCTTCAGTACCGCCTGCGACATCTCCTTGGCGGTCAGCACCTCGATCTGCAAAGCGCCGATTGGCGCAACCTCCTGACTCGGAGCACTGATTAGAGTCACTCGCGCCCCTCGATCGAGCGCCGCCTGAGCCAGCGCGTAGCCCTGCTTTCCCGAGGATCGATTGGCAAGGACGCGCACCGGATCCAGCGGTTCTTGAGTGCCGCCGGCGGTGACAACAATATTGCGCCCGGCCAGTTTGCCGTCTTTTCCAAAGACCAGGCGGATACTCCCCACGATGTCCGCCGGCTCCGACATGCGTCCCAGCCCAGTGAGCCCGGAGGCCATGCGACCCCCAGCGGGGCCGGCGATCGCAACCCCCCGCTCTCGCAGAGTTTCCAGGTTGGCTTGTGTAGCGGGATGCTCGAACATGCCGGCGTCCATGGCCGGCGCCACGATCACCGGGCAGGTGGCGGCGAGCGCGGTGATGGTGAGTAAGGTATCTGCTCTGCCGTGTACCAATTTGGCGATCGTATCTGCGGTTGCGGGAGCAATCACCAGCAGCTCCGCCGCATGGGCCAGGTCAACATGCAGGATATGGCCTTCGTCGGACCAAAGGTCCGCATCGACGTAGGCGCGTCTTCCTGACAGCGCCTGGAAGCTCAGTGCCGCGACAAAACGCTCCGCGCTGGTTGTCAGGATGCAGTCGACTTCAGCTCCAGCTTGGGTCAATCTGGAGGCCAGATCGGCCGCCTTGAAAGCGGCAATCGAACCCGTCACACCCAGTAGTATCCGGCGGCCCTTGAGCACGGGGATTTCGTTTTCAGGCATCGATGCGTATCGTCCCGTCAGCAGCGATTTCAATCCACTGTCCGGTCTCTAACCGCTCGAAAGCTTCCCGATCCACGGCAAGCATCGGGATCCCGCTCCCATACATCTCTTCCGCTACGATGCCGGCCAGCGCGAAGAAGGAATCTTCGGCCGTGGTGAGGATGGCTGCGGGCGCCGTGCCGGCTCTCAAGGCCTCGAGCAGGACGGCGGTTGTTGTGCTGGAGCCACGGCTGTAGGGAAGCACCAGAACGCGTCCTGCCGCAATCTGGCCCGACAGCGAGTGTCGGCGATCGATGATCTCGCCCGTCTTCTGATCGTAGCCGCCCCAGAGGCTTAGGGGTTCTCGGCTGACCAATGCTTCCCCTTTGGCACGGCCTGCCACGACCGGCTTCGCCTGGATCAGGTCTGCCAAATCCCGTTCTCCTGCACGATCTTGCCGCGCACTGCCGAATTCACACACTCCGCCATGCCTCCGTAGGCCACGCCGACGTTCAGCAGCCCCGGAGAATAGTAAGCGTACTTGGCCGAATTCGTCATCAAGCTGCGTATCTTTTCGGGGAGCATGGGAGTGGTCAAAATGCAGGTGTCGAGCGTGATTCGACCGCCGAAATCTCGAATCGGATCCAGCAGGCCGGCTCTTTCCGCCAGCGCAGCCATGGCGCGGCTGGTAGTGATCAGAAACTGAACCTTGGGGTGTTTGGAGGCGCCCTTTAGCATTGGCGCCAGGGATTCAAACTCGGCAAGAGAGAAATGGGGGCTGCCGAGCACGACCATGTCCAGTTCAGTCCCCAGAGCAGTCGTGAGTTCGCTACGCGCGCTGCGCAGTCGATCCAGAGAGAGCTTAATCTGCTCCTCAGGTTCCCGCCCCTGAAAGGCCGCCTCCAGGGAGGGCGCCTCGGGCGTGACACCGGGTATGTGGAACAGCGCCACCATGCCGGAGGAGGCCGCTGCGGCGCCAAGCGCCTTAAGCTGGTCTTCGTTCGGCTCAGTCTCGAAGCCGGAGATGCAAGCCACGCGATCGCCGGCAATCTCTCCCAGTAAGTAGCCCAGCACCGGATAGAACGAGTCATGCTCCTGCAGCTCTCTCGGTATGTCTTCCAATTGCAGGTGCACCTGCGCAGCACGGTTCGGCGTTAGGTGCAGCCCCACCTCTGGAACGCGCCCCGTGATCGCGGCGCAGATGTCCAGCAGGTCTGGGTAGCGTTCGGTTCGTGCGCCGAGCACAGAGTTTGCAAAGACGATGGCGCTGGATTCGCCCCATGCCACCTGCTGTCCGAACTCCGGTCTCAGTTCCAGCTGATAAGGAGCGCAGGTCCAGGTCGGAGTACAGCCCATACCTTCGTACGCGATCATCTGCTGGCGTGCTTTCTCCGCCCAGATGGCGGGTACTTCCCATTCCCGCCAACCCGCTTCGTCTACACCACTGACATTCAAGGTGGTCGGCACCTTGACCTGCGCGCCGAGATCGGACAACTTCTCGGCAAACTCCAGCGTCGCCTCTCCCATGTAAAGGCTGCTGTCGATGTGCGCGCCGGTGATATCCATCAGCCGCTCCGCGCCGACGACCGACGCCATGCGTGAGATGATGCGCATCGCCAATTGATCAGCCGGGCCCTGGCTTCCATCCAGCATGGCTTGATCGGCACCTGACAGCCAGAGCGCAGACGTGGAGCTAGCCGCCATACCGGCTTTCACGTACCCTCGCCGTGTAGCGGTAAATGTACATTCCACCTGTTCCCACGATCACCAGAATCCACCACCCTGCAATAAGCGGCCCTGCTGCCAGCGGCCGCTGTCCATGTAGAAATACAGATCCGATTCGGAGGCAACATAGCGACCATTCTCTTCCTTCACATACTGAGTCAGGCGATGGAAGTCATCCTGGTTGAAATAGAGGTACTTGAAGTAGTCGCCTTCCTTTCCCAGGAGAAATACATAAACGAGGCTGGGTCGCGGCTCCATAGGTTCCGGCCCGGCCCGCGTCCCCAGTAGCTCCGTCATCAGCTCAGAATCGGCCTCTCGCAACGCGCCCTCAAGCGCAAATGCCACCGAACTGGGCGTCTCGTATCGTGCTTGGTACTCAGCCGTGAAGTAGCTGTCATCGAAGCGAGTGAAATCCTGAACACTCGTGATGGCAAATAATACGAGCAGGAAGGCGAAAGGCAGTAGCAGCAGGCCGATCACAAACGGCCTGTCGATCAGCTTCTTGTCAGTCATTAACGTCTCATCACTTCGTCCCTGCAATTCTAATCTGCGGCCTCGGCTACCAGCGTGCGTTGCGTTTGGAACCGATCGCGAAACACACCCGCCACTCCGAGCAGTACGAACACCGCTCCCACCAATGTGTAGCCTGTGATTGGTTCCGACAGAATGATGGCTCCAAGTATCACCGCAACCAGTGGATTGACGTAGGCATTGGTGGTGGCCACGCTCAGCGGCAGCAGACGGATGGTTTGTACGTAGGAAGTGAACCCGATGACGGAGCCGAACACGATTAAATAGGCCCATGCAATCCAAGCCTCCGCAATGGGCGACGAAGCCGGCTCCCCCAGAAGAAACGATAGCGTGAGGAAGCCCATTGCTCCAAATAGATTCTGATACGCAGAATTTGCGTAGATCCCGAGCTTCACTGGTCGGCGGCTCTGCACCACGGTGCCTGCTGCCCAGCTTAGCGCTGCTAGTAATAGCGCAAGAATCGACAGTGAATCGCCTCTGACCCCGCTTATCAGGAACGGCACGCTCAGGACTGCCACTCCTAGCAGAGCCATGCCCAGGGAAGCTAACAGCAAGAGCGAGGGCGAGCGCCGGTCAAGATAGGCTTCCATCAGGCACGCCCAGATTGGCATGGTCGCGATCACCAGGGCCGCGGGCCCAGCATTGATTCGTTGCTCGGACCACGTAACCAACCCATTGGCACCGGTCCACAGTAAGAGCCCCGCGGCAGCCACAACGAACAGCTCCGCGCGGGTTGGCCGCAATCGCTGCTTCGCGATCCATGCGATGGCAAATAAGATGGCACTTGCGATCAGAACGCGCGTGCCAGCCATGATGAAGGGTGAGAAACCCGATCCTTCGCGCACCGCTACACGGATGGCCAAGAATGTGGTTCCCCAGAGAAGGTACACGATTCCCAGATGAACGAATCCCATCCTTCGCATCAGTCGCTGTTCGCCGCCGATCGCCGATCGAATACCCCTTGAGGGGGGTAGCGTTGATCTTGTTTGCGCTCAGTTCCATGACTTGAGACTCGCTTGAGCCGAATATGTGAAATCCAATTTGCGCGAGCTCTCATGATCCTAGTCCGTGTTCATGTCCCAGATCAGCCGCAACCCATCTAGCGTCAGCCAGGGAGCGCGGAATTCGATGACGCTCGTTTCCTCCGCGATGAGGTCCACCAATCCGCCGGTTCCGATGATCTTGGTCTCCTTTCCCAGTTCCGCCTTAAAGCGGGCCACCATACCCTCCACCAGTCCCACGTAGCCATACACCAGACCGGACTGAATGGCCGCCACCGTATTTCGGCCGATGGCGGCTTCCGGCCGCGCAAGTTCCACGCGCGGTAATTTGGCCGCCCGCATGAAGAGCGATTCTGCGGCCAGATCGATGCCGGGTGCGATTGCACCGCCCAAGTACTCGCCTTCCGCCGAGATGGCATCGAAGGTCGTGGCCGTTCCAAAGTCGACCACGCATGCGGGCGTGCCATAGTGGTGCCGAACCGCGACCGCATCTGCCACTCGATCCGCACCGAGGGCGTTCTTCGGATCCTCGTAGCGAATGCTGAGACCGGTTTTCACGCCGGCATCGATCACCAGCGGCTCGGTGCCCAGGTAGCCCGCCACGGCCTGAATGAAGGTTCCTGTCAACGGTGGTACGACGGAGGCCAGCGCGCAGCCTTCGATCTGCGCGACGGAACAACCGGCGTGCTCCAGCAGCCCGAGCATTTGGAGTCCATATTCATCCGGCATGCGATCATGAACGGTAGCAAGTCGCCAGGCGTTCACGCGATCGTCCCCATCATAAAGACCCAGCGTGATATTCGTATTTCCGATGTCAATCATCAACAGCATAAGGACCTCACTCTTCTCCCACCGTCATGTTGTCGATGAGACGGGTCTTGCCTATGAGCACCGCCATGGAAAGCAAAGCGCGCTCGATCGGCCCATGCAGCTCTTCGAACGTTTCGGGGTCTGCCACCGAGGCGTACTCCGCGCGGGCGAGCGGTTCCGTCCCCAAGAGAGTCTCCATCTCCGCCCTCAGTCTGTCCGCTTCCCGCTCCCCGGCATTGAACAATTCGTCTGCAGCAGATAGTGCACGGTAAAGCACCGTCGCCGCCTGCCGCTCGTCCAGATTGAGATAGGAATTTCGGCTCGATATAGCTAAGCCGTCAGCTTCACGAAGCGTTGGGCACACGATCACCTCAATCGGGAAATTGAGATCCTGCACCATGCGACGGATCACGATTGCTTGCTGCGCATCCTTCTGACCAAAATAGGCTCGGTCGGGCTGGAAGCTGTTAAACAGCTTGGTCACGACGGTTGCCACACCTCTGAAATGTCCCTCCCGGATCTCCCCCTCTAAATAGCGAGTGAGCTCTTCCACCTCCACCCAGGTCTGATACCCAGGGCCATACATCGCGGCCGTTGTCGGCATCCACACCAAATCGACATGTTCCGACTTAAGTAGATCCAGGTCTTGTTCATGATCCACCGGATAGCTGTCTAGATCCTCTGACGGCCCGAACTGGGCAGGGTTGATGAAAATGCTCACTCCGACACTCACACACTCTTGCTTAGCGCGCCGTACCAGGGAGAGATGGCCCTCATGGAGGAAACCCATGGTGGGTACCAGACCCACGGGGCTGGCCATGGATTCCCTTATCGCACGCAGCTCGGCCAAACCCTCTACCAACTTCATCTTTGCCTACCCACGGGTCCCGTCAACCTTGGCACGCACCAGGTTCCACAGCGACCAGTTGACCGGGGTCGGTACGCCGTGGCGCTCCCCTTCCCGCACGACGGCTCCATTGATGGCATCCACTTCGGTCGGAGCTCCCCTGCGAATATCTTGGAGCATAGAAGATTCGTTCTCTGCGGTTTGCGTGGCGACTCCTACCACTTCATGGGACGGATCGTCGTATGGGAGCTGGATGTCTTGCGCCTGAGCCACTCGGGCTGTTTCCATAGCGGCCTCATTCATTAGTCGCCGAGCATGGGGGCGCTCCAGCAGCTCACCGTTATGAACTTCCAGCAGCGCCGTAAGCGCATTGATTCCGGCATTCACGGCCAGCTTGCCCCACACCAGGCTTGCCAGATCAGAAGCGGCGTGGATTTCAAAGCCAGCTTTCTCCATCAAGTCCACCAACGGTTCCAGCCGTGGGTGCGGAGCCACGTATGTCGGTCCTGCTCCGCCCGCCCGGACCGTGCCAGGACCTAGCAGCGTAGCGCCAGTCGTGGTAACTCCGAGCGCGGCGCGCTCGGCGCCGATGGTGGCCTCGAGCACTTCGATATTGCCCAGTCCATTCTGCAGCGTAAGTGCCACTCCCTGGGGCGCCAAGCATTCAGCAAGCATTTTTCCGGCGGCTTCCGTTTGCCAGGATTTGACCAGCACCAGAGCGCTCAGCGCACCTTTGCATTCCGACGGATCATCCGTCGCCTTCACACTGGCGGTTAGGGTTTCGCCATTTTCTTGAAGTCCAATTCCTCTTGTTCGTAGTGCTTCAAGCCCCTCCGTCCAGGATCCTAAGATTGTCACTTCTGCGTGCGAAGTTAGCCGGCCTCCAAAGAGGCCGGCCATGGCTCCCGTTCCTACGATAAGGATCGAAGGCTTATTGTTCACCGCGGTCGTTGGTCGCTAGTGCTCTCTCCCGTTCAGCCACTGCTCTAGACGTACCCAGTCCTCCTGCGGCATTTCGACCGTATGCTCTTGAGCCGGGAACACGCCGGATTCGACCTCCTCTTTATAGGCCGAGATGGCCCGCGCCATCTCGCCGTGGAAGTCGGCATATTTCTTCACGAAGCGGGGTGTGAATCGGTCAAACAGACCCAGAATGTCATAGGTAACCAACACTTGGCCATCGCAACCCGCCCCTGCGCCGATCCCGATGGTAGGGATCGCCAGCCGGTCCGACACCAGCTTTCCAAGCCGTGCGGGGATGCTTTCCAGAACGATCGAGAAGCATCCCGCCTCCTCAAGGATCTGTGCATCTTCCAGCAGACGAATTGCGGCACCCGAAGTCTTCGCTTGAGGGCTGAAGCCTCCAAATTGGTGTACCGATTGCGGAGTCAGGCCAAGGTGACCTTGCACGGGGATCCCGGATCCCACGATGGCGCTTATCGCGTCCGCGCGTTCCCGACCCCCCTCCAGCTTGACGGCGTCCATGCCACCTTCCTTCAAAAAGCGCCCTGCGTTGCGCACCGCTTCTTCAACCGAGGCCTGATAGGACATGAACGGCATGTCCCCGATAAGCAGCGCATATTTGGCCCCGCGCGCCACCGCCTTGCAGTGATGGAGCATGTCCTCCATGGTCACGGGCAGCGTGTTGTCATACCCAAGCACGACCATGCCGAGCGAATCCCCGACCAGGATGGAATCGATCCCAGCACGATCCACCGCCGATGCTACGGCATAGTCATAGGCCGTCAGCATGGTGAGAATCTCGCGCCGCGCCGCCTTTAGGCGGAATGTGTTCGTAGTGACTTTCTTGCGTTCCTTGGGGGGTGCTGCACTTGACATGGCTATCTCCTCCTTCGAGTGAGACGCTCGGCAGAAACAAGAACCCGCCCGGGCCTGGGGCGGGACAGCCGAAACATTTTAGTTGTCCTACCGTCTCGGTCGTGGCCCGATCCAAGCGGCGCGGGCATTATACCGTGGAGATAGCGTGAGACTAGTACACCCTAGGTACCGTCTTGCAGGAAGGCCATGAGGCTATCGACTACCTGACGCACGCTTCCTATTGAAGCCCCCAGATCACCAGACACATTCATGCTGTGGTCAGCCTCTTCGACCAGCGAGAGCTTAAATTCCTTCTTGGCACGAAGACTTTCAAGCGCCTCTGGGGAATAGAAACGATCGGCCGTGCCGACTGCGACGTAGGCCGGCTGCCTGGTTTCCAGGAAAAGCGGATCAAAGAAGGGCGTCCCCAGGGCGGGCGTCAGGTAGCCGGCTCGCGCTTCAGAGAACTTCGGCTCATTGGCACACAGCTGTGCAACTACCGCCGCTCCCAGGGACTTTCCCACCAGTCCTAACCGCGGATAGTCCCGAACGGCAAGCGCCGTCAAAGCCGCGGATCGGCACTCGGCCAGCAAACCATCAAGACCTTCCTCAAACGGTTCCTTGCCTGCGGTCTGGAACCCGTAGCTCACGGCAAGCGTGTCCCAACCCTGATTCTTAAGTATTTCGCAGGGGTAGTAGAGCAGCGGCCCGTCCACGCCATAGTGATTGCCGGGATACACCACCAGCAGCCCTTCTACCGTCTCGGGCTGTCGGTAGAACTTGTGGATCAAGGGTCGGCCGTCGGCCGTCTGCAAATCCAGGTTCACTAACTCAGACACGGTTATTCCTCTGGTGTTGAGTGAACTAGGGCGTGTGCCGTATGATGGCGCAGCCGAAGGGCAGCGTCTCGGAAGGTTCTGGGCTTAAACCTCTCACGACCGAGCCGAGCCAATCACGCAGTGAGTGCATCTGACCATCGAGACCCATCAGTTCAAATTCGGGTGCTGGATCGCCGGTCTGGGCTACGGAATCCATTGTGGGAGATATCCTCCCTCC
>JBGMQN010000078.1:8875-15954 GCA_048054495.1 Anaerolineales bacterium | reverse complement strand
TGATTCAGCCAAACCGTTTCCATCCGCTCGGCGATGAAGGCAAACGGGTCTTTCTCGCCTTCGATGACCGGAATGGCGACGTGGAATTCCAGCGGCTGCCCGTCGATGTTGATCAAACCGCGGCCGGGTAAGTTCGCCAGGCTCAAGGCTCCACGCCCGACGATATCTGCGTAGGCCCCTTCATCGGCCATCGTAAACGCGATCCGCTGGCCGAACAGGTTGTAGAGCTTGCCTCTGAGATCGTTGGGCGTACCGGTGGCGACGGTGAAGTAGATTCCCATCGAGCGACCATCACGCACCATCGCCATCAGGTCGGGCACCAGGTATTCGTAACTCTCCATGAACTCGGCGAAGTTGTCGATCACAACCACGATCGAGGCAAATAAGTTGTCGGGATCGTCGAGCTTTTGGGCGTTGTAATCCTCAAGCGAAGCGTAGGTGGCCAGTCTTTCCTGACGCTCCTTCATCTGCCCTTGCAGCATGCGGAACAGCTGCTCCACCCGCTCAGGCTGCGAGGCATCGATGCTGGCGCCGACATGCGGCATCTTGGCGATGCCCTTCAATCCACCCCGTCCGAAGTCGAGCGCAAAGATATTAAGCTCGGCCGGCGATCGCGCGGCGGCCAGACTGAGCAGCAGCGACTTCAAGAAAGTCGTCTTGCCCCTGCCGGCGGAACCGAAGATCGCCAGGGGATCGGTGCTGAGGTCGATCGAGAGCAGTTGCTGCTCGGCGGCGAACGGGTTGTCGATGAGGCCGAACTCCGCCTGCATCGGCAGCGGGCTGCTCCAATCCCAGGGTTTCCAGAGTGATTCGTTCTTCTTATTCTTGATCCAGGCCTCAACCTCTGGATTGATGAGTATGGTCTGCGCTCTGGTGGCCAGCTCGCTCTTGATGTACTCCGCATCCACCCGCTCATTGAGCGGCAGGATTTCGGGCAACGGATCGGGCCACGGCTTGCGCTGCACAGGCACGTCGAGTCGCTTGGATTCGGCTGCCATCGCACCGACCAACCAGTCGATCATCATGCCCGGCTTGTTGTCGTCCGGTAGGCCGAGCGCCTCGACGATCTCTTTGGTCGGGTAGGTTGGATCCGGCAGATTGTCCGTGTAATCCGGTCCGGCCCAGGCGGCCTGCAGTTCGGTGAGTGGGCCGCCGCCGATTTGGATGTAGCCGCGGCCGCCTAGTGACGGGAGGCGGGCGGCATCTGCGCGGCCGAGCAGCTCCTTGCTGTCCTCGGCGGTCTCTACTCGCAGGCAGATGCGGAATTTCATGTTGGCCCGCATCTGGTCGGTGACCATACCCGCCGGCCGCTGGGTAGCCAGGATCAGAGTGGCGCCGAAGGCGCGCCCGAGGCGGGTGATGCTCTCAAACTGGGCCTTGTACTCCGGATTGTCCATGATCATCTCGGCAAACTCATCGACGATGATGAACAAGTGGGGAAAGGTACCCGGCAGCTTATCGCCCGGCTTCAAGTTGGGGATTACCTTCTTGCGGTAGTCCACCAGATCGCTCACCCGGCCATCGGCCAGCAGTTTGGCCCGCCTATCTAGCTCGGCCTTGATGGCGATGAAGATACGCTCAACCGCATTGCCCTGCAGGTTGGTGGCGATGTCTACAACATGCGGCAGCTTCTTGAAGGGCTCAAAGGCCGCGCCGCCCTTGAAGTCCACCAGCACAAAATTGACAATGCGCGGATCGTACTCCACGGCCATGGAGGCGATCATGGTCAGCAGCAGCTCAGACTTTCCGGACCCGGTCGTTCCGGCGATCACGCCATGAACGCCATCCCCGCCGGCCTTGGCCGAGAACAGCATCGAGCGTACTTCCTTGCTGCTGATAAGCCCGATCGGGGAATGCAGCCACACCTGATTCTCGGGCTTCATACTGGCTTTCCACTTGGCCGCGATCGGAAGGTCGCCAACGCGCCTGATATCCCGGTTCTCCAGCAAGCTGTACATCTGCAGGAAGTCGAACGAGCGCGGCAGCTCGGCCGCCGGCCGCGTCCCACCCATGGCGGTCCACACCCGCTCCATGCGCTGCGCCACTGCTTGATAACCGTCGACGAGGTCGGCATCGCCCAGGGCGTCCGGCTGTCCCGGGATTCCGACGTGGAATTCGACCGGCACTCGATCGTCGTCGACGACCAGAGCCAGCAGACCGCGTCCCGGCAGGTTGTCGAAGGGGCGGGCCCCCCGGCCGGCGATTTCCGAGTACGACATGTCGTCGGCCTGAGTGAGAGTCAGCCGTTGCGTCAGCAAGTTGTACAGCTTGCCGCCGAGTTCATTGGGGCTGCCGGCAGTGAGGGCGAAATGAATCCCGAATGCCCGCCCGTCCCTTATCAACGTCATTAAGTCCGGGATCAAGTACTCGTAGCTGTCCTGGAACTCGGCGAAATTGTCGATCACAATCAGCATTTCCGGAAAAACGTTCGTAGGATTCTTGCTGTTGTAGTCTTCCAGCGAGTTGAAGTTCGCCAGTACCTCCTGCCGTTCGTCAACGAAGTTGCGCAGCATACGCACCAGCTGATCCACGCGCGAGATTTCAGAGGCGTCGATCGAAGCTCCCAGGTGGGGCAAGTCTTTGATCGACTTGAGCCCCATGCGACCGAAATCCAGCGCATACATATGCAGCTCGTTTGGCGTTCGGCTGCTGGCGAGGGCGGTCATCAGGGACTTCAAGAAAGTGGTCTTGCCCCGTCCCCCGGCGCCGAACAGCACGATCGGACCGTCGCTGAGCTGCAAGCTCATCAATCGCTGCTCGGCGGCCTGAGGGTTGTCTATCAAACCGATGGTGGCGTTCAGAGGCGGTGGGTCGGTCCAATCGAACTCGGGCCAAATCGGCTCTTCCTCCGTGTTGTTGAGCCACTCCGTGAGCGCCTCATTGAGCACGATGCTCTGATCGTCCGAGATTGAGCGGTCGGTGTTCAGATATTTGGCGTCGACCGGATCGGTAAGCGAAAGGTTGGTCGGAAGTGGTTCGGGCCACGGCTTGCGCTGCACCGGGACGCCGTCTCGCTTGGCGCGGATGGCCGTAATTCCGACGATCCATTCCAGCATGGTGGTTGGGAGCTCACCCGGCTTCATCTTCAGGGCCTCGGCGATCTCCAATTCGGAATACAGCGGCTGATCGTCGCCGGCTTGCTCGCCCTGCTCGGTGGCCTCATCGAGCCAAATCACGTCTCGCAACACAACGGTGCGATCGTCGCTGTAGTCGCCGGCAACCCGTGCGACCTGCAGCGGAGTCAAGATGTCGTTTCCGACTTGTATATATCCTCGGCCACCCATGTTGGGGAGGAAGGCGGCGTCGGGGCGATCGAGCAGTTCCTTGCTGTCCTCGGTGGTCTCGACGCGCAGACACATGCGGAATTTCATATTGGCGCGCATCTGGTCGGTGACCACGCCCGCCGGACGTTGGGTCGAAAGGATCAAGGTCACGCCGAATGCGCGGCCGAGGCGCGTCACGCTCTCGAATTGTTCCTTGTAGTCTGGATTGGCGGCGATCATCTCGGCGAACTCGTCGACAATGATGAATAAATGGGGAAAGGTTTTTGGCAGCGGGTCATCCGGTTTGAGGCGCGGGATCACCTTCTCGCGATACTCGACCAGGTCCTTGGCGCCGCTCTTGGCCAGGATGCTGCTGCGCTCTGCCATCACCGCCTGGATGGCCACAAACATGCGCTCAACCGCGTTCTCTTCCAGATTGGTGAGTATATCGACGCAATGGGGCAATTCGCGGAACGGTTCGAACGCGGCACCGCCCTTGAAATCCACCAGCACGAAATTAACCAGGCGCGGGTCGTATTTGACCGCCATGCTGGCGATGAGGGTGAGCAGCAGTTCGGACTTGCCCGAACCGGTGGTGCCGGCGATCATGCCGTGTACTCCGTCGCCGCCTTCCTTGGCAGAGAATACCAGGCTGCGAATGTCACGCATGCTGGTCATCCCGACTGGTGCGCTGAGCCATTCGGAGTTTTCCGGCCGAATGCTGCGTTCCCAATTCTCCTGAACCGTGAATTTGTCGACGGTATCGATCCGACGTTCCTCCAGACGCGATTGCATCTGCAGTACGTCGACCAGGCGGGGCAAGTCCGATCCAAACGGACGGCGTATGTCCAATCGCCGGATCTTCGCGGCCAACAGTTGCCTCGCATCGCTGGCCAATGCAAGATCGGCATCGCCCAGGTAGCGAGTTGAATTTACCCCAACCTCAACATAACGAAAGACCACCTTGGCCCCGACCGCGGCCACTTCTATCATCGCCTTGCAGTCGCTAGGAATCTTCGACGGTTCGTTAGCCAAGAAGATGATCGCGGCGCCGATCTGTGGGCCAGCCTGGTTGATCGTGGCCACCAGGGTTTCAGAGGCGACGTCGGCCAGGGGAGAATCCTCCGGCATTTCGCCCAGGAGGTCGACCACCACCAGGTTGAGCGGCAGGCTAACGTCCGAGCCTTGCCTCCGGTCATCCTCATCCGACTCGTCTAATTGCAGCTGCCGCTGATCCAGATCGCGCTTGAGCCGATTCCAGAATTCGGACACCTCTTGTTTGTCGGAGGAGAAACACAATTGATCCAGTGAGTCGGAGCCGCTGGACTCCTGCATATCGTCCATGCCTATATTTCGCGGATTGCAATGCGGCAGCCACTCCGCCCAGCGCCAGTTTTCCTTGGCGTGCGGGTAACCGACCACATGTAATCGCGTATCAATTGCGGAGTGAAAGGTGACGAAATGCGCAAGGATCGCGCGGGAAAAATCGGCGGTGTTAGTCGGAATCTTGCCGAAGATGCCGATAGATTGCAGCGCCGGAATGTCCTTTGAGCCGGGAGTCCGATTTTCGTCATCGTCGCCGTCCTGGCCGCTAGCGGCCTCCTGGTCCTTGACGTATGGCCGCAGCGGAACGGTGATCGGAACGTCGGATACGAATTTGGAGTCCTCGGCCAGTTTTTCAGCGTCCTTGGCAAGTGGACTGTCGTCGAGCGGGTCGCTCGATTGGCCGACTTCGTAAACAACCGTCGAGGGCCGCGTGCCGATCCCTAAGCGGATCACCCCGAAATCGACATCGGTGGTCCGGCGTTCCCAGAGCCGGGAGCCAAAGCGACTGGATTCCTTGCGAGAAGCAATCTCGTAGAGCGTGGGAACATCGGGATAGCTGTGGTGATAGAAAAATCGCTGAGCACTGTGGGCCCGCGTCATCTCCTGGCGTTTCTCGGCCAGCATTTCTGCGTAAGCGCGTTTCTTTTCTTCGAGCTCTCGGCCCTCACGACGATTTCTGAATATAACCACGACAACTGTTAAGACTACCGTCAATGCAATCGGAAGAATGAACAGCGGGTTCCCTGTGGCGGAGACAAGCACAAATCCGAGAATCGAAACCGTGGACAAGAGCAAGGTGATAAGATCTTGTCCGCCGCGCGGCTGCTCGTCGGGAGCCTGCGGTAATTCGATCTTATCGATGGGGAGCTCGGGCTGAATGCGTGGGGGACGATCGACATACTCAAGTGCCATGCGAGGTCTCTCCGATTCTCGGATCTAATACGCTGCTGTTCAGCGTTCGGTTTGACAAGTGCAAATCTGTTCGTCTACAATCCGGGCAGTTAGTTAATCTCTGACCGAGGCGGCCACAGTCCAGGCCCGCGCTGAATTCGGTCTGGTTGCCAACGGGTCGCCGAGCTTCATCTAAGTCTAATCTCTAAAGCAGCCGTTTCGAACATTCCATGCCGAAATTGGCCTGAACAGCTGCCAAACTAGTGGCGCCAAGATAGGGCCCATTCCGGGGCTAAGCCGAGCCCGAGGTCGCGTCAAGTGGACAGGGCCGGGCATGTCGCAAAGGTCTCATCTATGCATAGATTTTGTGAGCGCTGTGAACGAGAGACATTTGATGGAAATCTCTGGTGCCAGGATTTGGAGTGCCCGGCCGAGGAGGGATATGCACTGCTCGACTACGGCGACTACCTGGCAGATCTGAAAGTAACCAAGCGAATCCGAATCTGGAGAACCGCTTCACTTTATGAGGCCGAGCGGGCGGGCGAAAAGCTGCTGCTAAAGTTGGCGCATCCCGGCGAAGAATACAGTGAACGGCTGCGACGCGAGGCTGACGCACTGCAGTCGCTGTCGCCCGTACGTCCCGGGATGGGTTCAGTGATCCGTTCATTTCTCCCGCGCGCGCGTCCGCTCTATCCTGTGCTCCTGCCGCCGTACCCAAGCCGGCGACGGCAACCGTTCGGCGAGCTCACTTTTCGCGGTGAGCCGCGCGTGTACTGTGTTTACCAATATACCTCCGGCAAGATTCTCAGCGATCTGATACTTGAGTCTCCACAAATCTGGCACACTCAGGCGGCCTGGATCATCTCAACTATAGCCAGCGCGCTGCGTCCTTTGGCTCGCAGCAACCGGTGCAGTCTGTCCCTGACACCGGATGTGATTATGGTGGACACTGACGAACAAGGAATCTACCGCCCGACCCTGCTGGACTTCGGTTTCGTGCTGGATGTGAGTGAGAGCAGCAGTCCATACGATCTGTATAAGATGTGCGAGCCCGCTTACACTGCCCCCGAGCTGCTAGCGGAACAAGACGGGACACATACGCCGGCGGCCGACGTCTACTCCTTGGGAATGATCCACTATGAAATGTTGGCGGGTCGGCCGGGGTTTGAATATAAACTTCGCCGAGACGATCAACTCCGCGAAGATGTGCTGGAGGTCCGTAAACCCCTTTCGGTTGGAAGGCCGGAGCTAGAGCAATCAGGCGTGGCCGGTGTCCTCGAGCGCGCAATAGCTCCAACCGACCGTTATGCTAATGTAATCGAGTTCTCCAAGTACTTGAAGAAGATCTATTCCTCCCCGCCACCCGAGCGTCGGAAAATCCCTCGCCGATTATGGGTGCTGATAGGCGTAGCAGCGGTCGCGCTCCTGGTCGCAGGCATCATTGCTGCCATTACTCTCATTCAAGTCCTGGGCAACTCACCGTAGCTAAGTTCGTCCCTCCGCAGAGGGTCCCAGGCTGATTATCGCGCTGCTATCCAACCTTGTCGGTGTTTCCTGGGTCAAGCCAAGCGCCTGTCACGCCCGGTCGCCCAGCGCAGG
>JBGMQN010000078.1:6851-8775 GCA_048054495.1 Anaerolineales bacterium | reverse complement strand
CTGGAAAGCTGGGGCAACCCCCTGGAAAGCTGGGGCAAGCCCCTGGAAAGCTGGGGCAAGCAAGTAGGCAGACCCAGGGCCAGTGTAGAGCTCCGCCTAAATTCCCTCACCGAAATAGCGCTTACCTTTAATGTCGCCCACCTTGTGATCGGTGATCGCTCTGGCCAGGTCTCCGCTGAACTCCGTACACACTTTGGCGAGATTCTCCACCGCCTTCTGAATACCTTCCAGCCATCGGGCCATGGCTTCATTGATGCCCAGGCTGAGAAATGCGGTTGCGCGCAGGATTTGAACTGCAATCTCGAGCGCTTTTCCAATCTTCTTGAGCGCCTCGGCTACCTGCTTGAAGCCTTTGGAAACCGCCTGAATGACGTCATAATCCATCTCTACAACTTGAGTTGCCACGGATTAAGTCCTCCTTGTTTGAATGATTGTCCGCTGTCTAGAAGATCTTGCTAAAGACGTCACCAAGACCGTTGGCCAGTCCTTGAACCTTCTTATCGGCTTGATCCATTACGCTGGTGGCTTTGGTGAGGTTGCCGCCGAAGCCGGCGATCGCCGCGATGAGCTGCGTCATCGCCGGGATCAGCTTTCGCTGGACGTCGGCTTCGAATTCCTTTTCGTCGCCACCTCTCCAGGCTGATTGAACCTTGGGTACGAAGCCCTGGATCTGTCCCATGAGATTCTGGGCCTGGCCAGCCTGCTGGGAGGCGGTCGAAACTACACCTTCGACCTGGCCTCGAATGAATTGAATAATCATCGATTCGGCTCCTTATCTCTCGATTTACTTGAAGCGGCTCTTGGCGGTCTTCACGCCGTCTCGAGTCGCGCGTACCGCGCCGTTGATATCGCTTGAGAGCTCAATCATCTTCTCTTCAAGTTTCTGCATCCGAGGAAGCAGCTTCTGCATTATGGCCTCACGAAACGCGTCTCCGCCCATGCCTTGCAGGGCGCCTTCTTCCATCATCTTGGCTATTTTCTTCATCTCGCGCATGGATTCGTCGAGCTGCTTCGCAGCTCCGTTGAATTCCTGCTCCATCTTTTCCATGGAGCCGAAATTCATCTTTACGTCAACCATAAATCACCTCCGCTGAACTACGATTGTTAAGTCCGGATGACGATGAGGATTCGGCTGGCTTCCTCTTCCGCATCGTTCATCAACTGACTGACCTGCTTTGTGACTTTGGCGGCTTCATCCATCGCTTTTTGCAGCCGCTTCATAGCAGGATTTATTTCGTTATTCATTTCCTTCAGGAATTCGGTGGCACCCCGGCCGATCCAGTCACCCCCTTCGAGGGTGGCCTGGGCAGACTTGAGCTTGCGATTGATTCCTGCGATGGCGCTGCTCTGGGCGCCGAACTGCGAGCTCATCTTCTTAATTTGGTCGTGGTCACAACGGATCTGTGGGGCCGACATACGTTCTCCTTTCGTATACGGTGAATGGGTTTGGCAACCGGTAGATTGAGCACCCATTGTAAAGGATATTTGACGGGCGAGGCAATAGTCTCTCTCGACCATAACGCTCCCGAGATCGCGGTGCGCCAGCCTATTGGCGCACGCGAGAGCCTAGATGGGCATGTTACTCTTGGTGGAATCTCTAGAAAAAAATCCAGCCTGACAGGGGCCTGCGCTCAACTGCCCTTCGGATAAGCGGCACGAATTTGATCCCCGAAGGAGGAGTCATGGAGCCCATCGTTCAGGTAACCGGTCTGCGCAAGAGCTATCACATGAACGAATTGATTGAGCAGAGATCCCCCGGTAGTTGACGGAATGGCCGTGCTGGCCGCTGGGCTGGGAGTGGTCAATACGCTGATGGCCAGCGTGGTCGAGCGGCGAGGCGGCCCTGATGGCAGCGTTGGATGCGGCGATCGGAATCGTTGCGGCCTCAGGGATCGCGGTTATCATCCTTACGGTCTACGTCGGC
>JBGMQN010000078.1:3790-6751 GCA_048054495.1 Anaerolineales bacterium | reverse complement strand
GCAGGTGGAGAGGCATTAGAGTTGATTAAATGATCCCTAAAGATCGAGCATTTCTCACCGAATATGAGTTTGAGACCCTGCTGGCGATTTGCCGGACTCTTGCTCATCGCAGCAAGGCAACCGGCATCGCGGAGTCGGTAGTTCGGACGATCTCCACCGCCGCACGGCCAACGGAGCAGGCGGATTTCCGGCGGGCGCTCACCTTCTTCGATCAACCGATCGCCAATCTCGTTCTGGCAGGTGCGGCCAAGCGCTTCCGCGGCATGAGCCTCGAAGAGCGAGAGCGCGTGTTGCGGGCCTGGTCCAACAGCCAGATAGGGATGCTACGAAAGGGCTTTCAGACATTCAAGCGGCTCGTGCTGTTCCACGAATACTCAAGGATCCCGGAAGGCTCGGATCGCAATCCCCACTGGGAAAACATGGGCTATCCAGGTCCGGTCAAGCCTTCGGACGTCGCTAAGCCGCTCACAATCAAGGAAATCACACGATCCACGGCGCTCGAGGCCGACGTGGTTGTCATAGGGTCTGGCGCCGGGGGCGGGGTGGTCGCCGCCGAGCTCGCCGCGGCCGGGAAGCACGTGATCGTCCTCGAGAAAGGCGGCTACTACAACGAGGCAGATTTCGATGGCGCCGAATGGAAGGCGATGCGCGATCTCTATGAGAAACGCGGCATCCTCACCACGGAGGATTCCGGGATCGTCGTGCTTGCCGGAAGCTCGCTTGGCGGGGGGACTACCATCAACTGGACCACGAGTCTGCCGACACCCGCCCATGTCCTGCGAGAATGGGAGACCGAACTTGGGATCACAGGAGCGGAGGGGCCGGATTGGCAGGCCAGCTTGGAGGCCGTCAGTGCGCGCGTGCATGTCACCACCGAATACAGCGATCAAAATCGGCAGAATTCGCTACTGCGCGAGGGATCTGAGGCGCTTGGATATGCCTGGCGCACTCTACCCAGAAACGTCAAGAACTGTGACGACTGTGGCTATTGCGGGTTCGGATGCCGCTTCGGCGCCAAGCAGAGCACGTTGCTGACTTATCTTCAAGACGCCAACGAGAACGGGGCGGACATCATCACGAACTGTTTCGCCGACCGGCTCATGATTTCGAATGGACGAGTGGCGGGAGTTGAGGCAACCGTCAGCGGCCATGCCTTGCGCATCACGAGTCCGCTGGTTGTGGTGGCGGCCGGCAGCGTGCACTCTCCTGCGCTGCTAAAGCGATCCGGTCTAACGAACCCAAACATCGGTAACTATCTGCACCTCCATCCGGTGCCCGTCGCTTTCGGGATATTCGAAGAGCCGGTAGAAAGCTGGAGAGGCACCATGCAATCCGTCGCCTGCTCGGAATTCGAAATGGCGAACGAGGGCTTTGGGTTTGTTGTTGAGGTGCCTCCGGTGCACCCTGGGCTTGCCGCGCTCGGATTACCGTGGAAAGATGCTAAATCGCACCATGAGCTCATGCTCAATATGGCAAACATGGCATTCTTCTTTGCTCTTGTGCGGGACCGGGATGGAGGTCGTGTGGACGTGGATGACCAGGGGAATCCAGTATTGAACTACTGGCTTTCCAAGAGGGACGCGGTTTCGGTCATCGAGGGCGCAAAAGAATGCGTGAAATTGCTGGTCGCGGCGGGCGCGCAAACGGTCGGCGGAATCTATAACAGCGCAGAACCATTCGATGCCTCATCCGCCGACGGCCTGACCTCGTACCTGGATCGGATCGACCGAAGAGGCTACATAACAAACGACATGACACTCTTTAGCGCGCACCAGATGAGCAGCTGTCGTATGGGGGGCAGCGCCTCGATCGCGGCCTTCGATCCGGAGGGAGAGAGCTACGAAGTCAAAAACCTCTACATCGCGGATGCCAGCGCACTTCCCTCCGCCCCGGGAGTCAATCCGATGATCAGCATCATGGGCCTTGCCCATCGGACCGCGCAGATCATCAAGTCTCGTTTCTAAGCATATCTGCGCTTCTGGGTTCACTCCACCAGGTGCTCCTCCAGGCCACACGGCTGAGCCCCTGGAGCGGGATAGCATCCGGTTGGCGTTGCGCTAGCGTGGTAAAAGCTGAGGTCACTGAGCGATCCCCACCATCACATAAGGAGTCGCAATGAAATTTGGATTACAAATCAATCGCTTCGACTGGCCCGGTGCGCCGACTTCGATCGGCCCGAAATTTGCGGAAATTGCTCGGACCGCGGAGGCGGCGAAGTTCGACAGCATCTGGGTCATGGATCACTACTATCAGATTGAGCCCGGCTTGGGCAGCAAAGAGGACCCCATGCTGGAGGCCTACAGCGCGCTCAACTTCGCAGCTGCGGTGACGGAGCGGGTGAGGCTGGGGGTGTTGGTCACGGGCGTGGTGTACCGTCGTCCTGCATTTCTCATCAAGCAAGTATCCACATTGGATGTGCTCTCGGGCGGGCGAGCCAACCTGGGAATTGGGGCGGCCTGGTATTGGCAGGAGGCACAGGGATTGGGGTTTCCATTCCCCTCAACCGGAGAGCGTTTCGAGCAACTCGAAGAAGTGTTGACGCTCGCAAAGCAGGTTTGGGCGGGCGACTTCAGTGCGTATAAGGGGAAGCATTTCAAGCTGGAGGCTCCGATCAACAGCCCACAGCCGCTCAGCCAGCCCCATCCACCGATCTTAATCGGAGGAGAAGGCGAGAAGAAGACCCTGCGCTTAGTGGCACAGTATGGAGACGCCTGCAATTTGTTCGCTCGCAACGGTATCGAAAGCACGACGAAGAAGCTCGGAGTATTGCGCGATCATTGCGAGCACCTGGGTAGGGACTATGACGAGATTGAGAAGACCGTCCTTGGATCCATCGATCTGTCTGCAAATGGCGCCTCGGAGGCAGTCGACCACATCGGTTCATTCGCCGAGATCGGGATCCAGCACTACATCCTGAGCATTCCCAACGTTTCCGAAATCGAACCGATCGAGCGGTTTGGG
>JBGMQN010000078.1:0-3690 GCA_048054495.1 Anaerolineales bacterium | reverse complement strand
CCTAGCTCGACCGCCGCAGGGGCAGGAGACCAGCTGATGGTGACGCTGGAGCCGCTCCGGCTAGCCCCGACCCCCTTTGGAGGCGCAATAGAGGAGTTGGTCAGCAACGGCGGATATACGACTGGCACGGTGCTGAGATCGACGTTGGCCGTGGCGCCGGAGGCCGTGACCCAGCAATGGAATAGAGCATCCCAGGGCTGGACCCAAAGCCAGGTCGAGGCGTAATTCCGGCCGTCCAGGGTGGCGGTTCTGCCTTCGTCCACTCCCCAGGCATAGAGGTAGGCAGGATCCGGGCCATAGCGACAGTTCAAGCTAGCATCCGCCGTGATTTCCGGCGGCGCTGGCGTTGGGGTATCAGCAGGCGTGGCGGTTTCAGTGAGGGTCGGAGTAAAGGTTGGAGTCGGCGTGATGGAAGGTGTAAGAGTGACCGTAGCTGATGGCGTCAGTGTAGAGGTCGGAGTGTGAGTTGCAGTGGCAGTCTCGGTGGGCGTTACCGTAGGCGGCAGGTCGGTTGCTGTGGGCGTTTCTGTAGGCGGCGCGGCCGAGCTGCAGCCGGCGATCAGAAGCGCAAGCAGCGTACCAAGAAGCCATGATTTCGATTGGGGTGCCATAAGCTCCAACACCGCCCAACGTACCGGATTCGCGAAGTTGGCGCAACCCAACTGAGGTCAGACCCTTGACCCATCGCGTATAATCCGTTGCTTCGGCTCTGCCCATGGGCAGAGCCCCCAGTTCTGGTGGGGCACCAGCCCGGTACCAGTAACAAGCATAGTAGGAGATTGATGCGCGTGGACCGCCGATTTGTGGCATTGTTCGTGGTGGTATTTGTCGACCTGATCGGGTTCGGCATGGTGATTCCCGTGCTGCTCCTGCACGCGCAAGAGAGCTTTGGCGCCACCGATCTGCAGGCCACTTTGCTGCTGACTACGTATTCGATCGGGCTGGTGGTGGCGGGACCGGTCTTGGGACGTCTTTCGGATGCAGTTGGAAGACGCCCGGTATTGATCCTCAGCCAGTTTGGAACGCTCGCGGGGTTCCTGATCCTCGGCTTTGCGAACACGCTCTTTCTGCTCTACTTAGGGCGGATCGTCGACGGAATATCAGGCGGCAACATCACGACCGCGCAGGCCTATATCAATGACATCACGACGGAGGAGAATCGAGCCCGCGGGTTTGGTCTCATCAGCGCAGCATTCGGGGCCGGCTTCATCGTTGGGCCCGCTCTCACGGGGATTATTGTCAGCGTAACCGCCGCAAGCCCCACACTCGCCCCCTATAGTCAGAACGCGCCCTTCTTTGTGGCTGCGATCTTCTCGCTGACCTCGATCTTGTTGACCACATTCCTGCTTCCCGAAAGTCTGCCCAAGGAGGAGAGAGAGCCGCTCGGCCGCTCGCGGGAGAAGGTGCCGGGTCAGACGGGGCTGCTGGATGTCATTCGACTACCGGACGTGCGAACTATTCTCCTGTTCACCATCCTGACCTTCTTGGCTTTCTCTCTCTTGCAGGCCAGCTTCGCCTTCTTTGCCCGCCGCAACTTGTTTTCCGATGTCCCGCTGGAAAACGCGCAGCGCGACATCGGGCTGTTGCTCACCTGGATTGGGGTGGTCAGCGTAGTCACTCAGTTCGTTTTCGTCGGTCGTCTGGTCGAGCGCTTTGGAGAGCGCAGATTGGTGAATGTCGCCGCTCTTGCGCGGGTTTTTGCTTACGTAGGGATCGCATTCTCGCGGGATCCGTTGACAATGGCATTGGTTTTCATCCCCTTTGCTGCGGCGAATGCGATCAGTCAGCCGTCCCTGCAGTCGATATTGAGCCGTTTTTCCCCGCCGGAGATGCGAGGAAGAGTGCTGGGAGCCTTTCAATCCTCCAACAGTCTGACGCTGGTCATTGGCCCGGTCCTCACCGGAATCCTGCTTCAGTTGAATTTACCGTCTCTTTCACCAGAAACTGCGGTCGCCTTGCCGATGTTTGTGGCCGCGATCATCATGTCAATCGCATTCCTGATGAGTTTCCGCGTCCTGCGCATGAAGTTGCCGACCCAGGAATTTGCGAGAATGCACCCCGCTGCGGCTCCAGCAGACTAGCCCGCGTATGAGCAAGCTTGCACAAAGAAAGGAAAAAGCCCCCGCGTTGCGGGGGCTTTTTTTTATGGTCAGTGTGCTCGATTCAGGGAATGGTGACGTCTGCAGCCTGCAGGCCCTTCGGGCCCTGCTCGACGGCGAACTCTACCTGCTGGCCTTCCGCAAGACTGCGAAAGCCATCGCCCTGGATAGCTGAGAAATGGACAAAAACGTCATCGCCGTCTTCGCGCTCGATGAAGCCGTATCCCTTGCTATCGTTGAACCACTTGACAGTACCAAGAACTCGGTCCGACATATTTCATTGCCTCCTTATGGCAACTCGGATATTTGTAGCTTGCCGCGTTCTCGGTGGTCGTGTTCGGTGTTAGGGTCTTGCCAACCAAACAGGCCTGAGCGCTTGAAGCTCAGGCCGTGATCCTACGATCTTGTGATCTTTCGACTTCCAGACAGAACTTGCTCGCAACCTACGGTCAAGGATATTACCACAAACCAATGGATACGCAACCAGTACCTTCAGCATGACGAGGGCATGTCATTGCGAGCGTAGCGAAGCAATCTCCTAGTGGGTGTCGGAGACTGCTTCGTCGCTACGCTCCTCGCAGTGACCTACGGGGCAATGCGGCAGCCCTTCCCCTTGCGTGTACCGGGGTTATCATAGGCGCGTGCCCACGAATTTGCCCCCCGAGTACTTCACAGCGGAGCGAGAATATAAGGAAGCCTCTGACCCGCAAGAGAAGGTGACTCGCCTGGAAGCGCTCATCAGCACCGTCCCGAAACACAAGGGAACGGACAAGCTGAGGGCGGACTTGCGTCGCAAATTGTCGAAACTGCGCGCGGCTGCCCAGACCAAGAAAAAGGGAGGAGGCGGAGATCCAGCGTGGCTGATTGATAAGGCAGGGGCCGGCATGATCGTGCTGATCGGACCTGCGAACACTGGCAAGTCTGCGCTGCTGGAGGCGCTGACGAATGCAGCTCCCGAGGTCTCGCCGGCCCCACAGACGACCTGGCAGCCGACGCCTGGAATGTTCGAGGTAGAGAACGTCCAGTTCCAATTCATCGACACGCCCTCCATCGATCGGGACTTCATAGAGCCGGCGCTGATGGATCTCGTCCGGCGCGCGGATCTGGTGCTTCCAGTGGTTGATCTGACCACGGATCCCAACCAGCAGCTAGAAACAACCCTGGAACAGATGCGACAGCATCGCATCGATCCCACCTTGGAGAGCAATGGTCGAAAGAAGACCGAGTATGCGCCTATCCTGGTGCTGGCCAACAAGTGTGATGATGCGGAAGCCGAGGAGAATCTGGAGATCTTTACGCGGCTGCTGGAGGGGGATTGGCCGGTGCTGGCAGTTTCCGCCGTCACCGGCCGGGGGCTGGAAGAGTTGGGATGGGCGATCTTCGATCGCTTAGAGATCATGCGCATATTCTCCAAAACGCCCGGGAAAGAGCCCAATATGCAGTCGCCCTTTGTGATGAAGCGCGGCGGAACGGTGGAGGAGTTTGCGCGTGAGATCCACCAGGATTTCTACGCACAGTTGAAGTCCGCGCGCGTCTGGGGGGAGGGGGTCTTCGAGGGCCAGATGGTGAGTCGCGACCACGTGCTGCATGA
>JBGMQN010000034.1:30269-39333 GCA_048054495.1 Anaerolineales bacterium | reverse complement strand
GGCTATGACCGAATTTGTGGGGCGGGTGGGAGTCGAACCCACACGAGGTTTCCCTCAGAGGATTTTAAGTCCTCGGCGTCTACCAATTCCGCCACCGCCCCCACTCGATTGTAGCTTTGCCTCAAATGGCGTCAAGCGCGTGAGGATCCTCCATTGGAGGGGGCGAATCACGAGCGCAGGTCTGGAGGCGATCTCGGGTCCAAGCCTGGAAAGATGCTAACCGAACCAAAAAGGCCCCCATGCTATAATCCCGCAATTCCATGCTAAAGGGTCTGACTAGGTTCTTCGCGGGCGATTCCCTCGGCAAAGAGATGGATCGCTACGGCGAAATCATTGAGAGCATCAACGCGCTCGAGGCGGACTTTCGCGACTTGTCGGAAGAGGCCCTTCGGGCCAAGACGACCGAATTCAAAGAGCGCTTGGCTTCCGGGGAGACGCTGGACGATCTGCTCCCGGAGGCATTCGCAGTGGTGCGCGAAACGTCCATCCGGACCGTCGGACTTCGTCACTTCGATGTGCAGCTGATCGGTGGAATCGCCCTGCATGAGGGACGAATCGCAGAGATGAAGACCGGTGAGGGCAAGACGCTCGTCGCCACCATGCCGATCTATCTGAATGCCCTATTGGGCAAGGGGATCCACCTCGTCACCGTCAATGACTACTTGGCGCGCCGTGATGCCCGCTGGATGGGCCCAATCTTTCGCTTCCATGGGCTCGAAGTCGGGATATTACAGGAGGCTGCGCGAACAGAGCACGGTCGCAAGGCCTTCATCTATGATCCCACCCGAGAGGCGAGCCAGGAGGACGTGCATCATCTCCAGCTGGTAGATCGTAGTGTCGCATATGCGGCTGATGTGACCTACGGAACCAATAACGAGTTTGGCTTTGACTACCTCCGTGACAACATGGCTCAATCGTTGGAGGCGCGCTCTCAGCGCGGTCACTACTATGCCATCCTCGACGAGGTCGACAACATCCTCATCGATGAGGCCAGGACCCCGCTGATTATTTCAGGACCCGCACAGGAAGATCCCGACCAGTATGTGGAGATGGCTCGGGTAGTGCAGCAGCTCTCTGCAGAGGATTTGGAGATCAGCGAACGCGACCGCACGATATCGCTTACGGAGCTGGGCGAAGACCATGTGGAGCGATTGCTCGGGCGTCCGCTGCATGACCTGGATCGACCGGAGGACATTACCCCTGAACAGGCCCGCATTCTGGGATACCTCGAGCAGAGCCTGCGCGCGCAGTTCCTCTTTAAGCGCAACAAGGATTACGTCGTGCAGGGCGGCCGGGTCATCATAGTGGACGAATTCACCGGACGCATGATGGCGGGCAGGCGATGGTCCGATGGTCTCCATCAGGCGGTCGAGGCGAAGGAGAGCGTACGCATCCGCCAGGAGAACGTCACCTACGCAACGATTACGCTGCAGAATTACTTCCGCATGTATGAGAAGCTGGCCGGAATGACGGGCACCGCACTCACCGAAGCGGAAGAGTTCAACAAGATCTATGAGATCGATGTGCTGCCCCTTCCGACCAACCTGGAGTACATCGCATCGCTGGAAGATTCCGAGCTGCTTGAGATCCAGTACCGTGAGAACGGGAATCGCTTCTTCTTCTACAAGCGTCGCGACGATCCGGAGGGCGAGCCGGTGTTCTGGAGGCGGAAGGACTATCAGGACTCCGTGTTCCGAACCGAAGAGGCCAAGCTACGGGCAGTCACGATGGAAATTCTGCGTCGGCATGTCATTGGACAGCCACTCCTGGTGGGAACCACCTCGGTCGAATTATCGGAACAGCTTTCGGACCGATTACGAGCCAAATTGCTCCAAAAGCTGGCCATGATCGAGATCCTACGCGATGCATATCTGGAGGCGAATGAGATTCCCGACGATGGCATGCGCGTGGAGGAGCTGCAGCAGCTATACGGCCCATTGGATGATCTGAGCAACGCCTTGATGAAGCCATTCGCACGCGATCTGGAAGTCGCGATGAACCCAAGCAAGGAAGAGAATCTCGAGCGGCTCAGTCGCCTCCTCTCGCTCGATCCAGGGCATCAGGAGCGACTCGCAGAGATACTATCTGCCGGCATAAAGCACAATGTTCTGAATGCGAAAAGGCATGCTGAGGAATCGCAGATCATCGCCGGTGCCGGATCATTTGGTGCGGTAACCATCGCTACCAATATGGCGGGCAGAGGGGTGGATATCAAGCTCGGCGGTGAGATCGCGGAAGAAGTGCTGGCGTCGGTCAATCGTGTACTCCGGAGAATGGGAATCTCGGACCCGGAGTCGCTCAACTTGAAAGAGCGCCTGGCAGAGCTTGAGGGAGCGGATGAAGCGGCGCTCGGGATCTACGAGTCTGAGATAGAGCTCTTCCGCCGCTTCATGAAAGAGGAGGAGCTTGTTCGTGAAGCAGGTGGCCTCCATGTAGTCGGCTCCGAACGCCATGACGCCCGGCGAATTGACAACCAGCTCCGGGGTCGCGCCGCTCGCCAGGGTGACCCAGGTTCTTCGCAGTTTTACCTCTCACTGGAGGACGAACTGATGCGCCTGTTCGGCGGCGATCAAGTTTCTGGGCTTATGCAGCGCCTCAATATTGACGACGCCACGCCTATCGCACACGGAATCGTGAATAAGACAATTGAACAGTCCCAAACACGCGTGGAAGGTACTAACTTCGATCGCCGTAAGAACCTGCTCGAATACGATGATGTCCTCAATCAGCAGCGCGAAATCTTCTACAGCCAGCGCAACCGAGTATTTGCCAAAGACGACCTGAGTGAAGACATCCAGGAGATGCTCAGGGCCGAAGTTGAGGTTCACGTCGCGGCTGGGATGGAGGACGAGGAGGGGCCCTGGCGGCTGCTGGGCTGGCTGGAGGAGGTGCAGCCAACGCTAGGGCTGGATACGGAACAACCCTACCCGTCGTTCATGTTGTCTCTTCTGCTAGATATGCTTCAGGACATCGAGGGGCGAGAGGAACTTCAAGCGGCACTTCTTGAAATTGGAAGAAGTTCGCTAGAGGCGCAGGCCAGCCATACGCGTATGGTCGCGGAAGGCCAAATTGAGCGAGCGATATCCAGCCTCGACGAACAGATCAAGCAGCGCGCGGAGCTGGTCGACATGGCCATTGAGGGCTCGCTGCTGGAAGCGGATGAACTGGGCACGGAGCCAGATCCCAACGAATTGCTGGGTGCAATCGAGAACGCCGCGGGCCTCCGGTTGCAGGTAGATGAAAATGCCCGGCAGCAGATAAGGGAAGATCCAGAGCGGTTCCGAGATTCCGTTCCTGAGCTCATTGAAGCTGGCCTGGGCGTGAGGGTCTGGACCGGCCTCGTCCAAGTCTTGCAGCGGCGGGTTGGAGAGGAGCTCGACGTGGCGACGGTTGAGGCCCCCATCGATTGGGATCAGGCCGAGGTCGAACTCTTCGCCGCCCTGGATCGGGTCGAAGAGCGGCGCGTGCAGCGGCTCGAAGCAGAGATTACACGCGAGCTTGAAACTACGCTGCCGCAGGCGGATATTGTCGACGAGACAATTAAGACACGCGCGCTGGTGCAGATGAGCTACTCGCGGCAGAAGATTTTTGATAGTCGCAGCCACCAGGCCCGAGAATTTGTCGTCCCTCGTCTCTCCTATGCCTACTATGCAGCCAGTATGATGGAGGGCGAGGAGCCGATCGAGCTCACCGAGCGAATCCTAGAGCACCTGGCCGGAGCGCAGGTTGTCGTTCGGCGCCTCATCGGCGAAGCAGAGCTTCGCAGATTGGGCATCGCGGGTCTCAGCGACAAGCTCCGTGCAGAACTTCTGGCCGAATTAGGCGAAGAAGCTTTTCAAGCGGTCGAGGCTGCAGGCGATCTACAGGAGAGCGTTCGCGAGCAGGTCCACCTAAAATTGGGGGGCGCCTTTGTGGCGGAGGCGTACAGACGTCTGCTGTTGGGCGTAGGTGACCAGTTGTGGGTAGACTATCTCACTCAGATGGAAGCACTGCGCACCTCGATCGGACTCGAGGCGTACGCGCAGCGCGATCCTTTGGTTCAATACAAGAGCAAAGCGGTTGACATGTTCCGCGGTCTGCTGTCCAACATTCGAGCAGGGATGGTCTCCAGAATGTTCCGACTGCAGGTTAGCACGCCGCAGCCGACACGTGCGATACAGGCGAGGAGCAGACCAACCGCTCCGTCCAAGACCGATGACCAACCACAAAAACGTCGTAAGCGCCGTCGTCGAAGGCGTCGTTGAGTAGCTCTCCCTCACAATACGAGCTGCTGACCGATCTTCCAAAGGTCGATCTCCATCGACATCTTGAAGGTTCGCTCCGAATCCGTACCCTCATGGAACTTGCGGGTCAGGAAGGACTTGACCTGCCTCAGGAGGAAGCGCAGCTTCGCGAGCAGGTTCAGATCGGAAGCGCCGAACCGAAAACCCTGCCGAACTTCCTGTCCAAATTCCAGGTCTTGCGCCCAATATATCGTTCTCCAGAAATTATTCAGCGCGTCACTCACGAGGCAATTGAAGACGCTGCGATCGACAACATTGTGTACCTGGAGCTCCGGTTTACACCGGCTGCGCTTTCTCAGGCCAGAGATTATCCACTAAGCGAAGTCGTTGAATGGGTTATCGAGTTTACAGGAGAAGCAGCCGGACAGTTTGGGACTCGGGTGGGACTCATTGCTAGCGTTAATCGCCACGAATCGGTGGGACTGGCGGAAGCGGTGGCGCAAATCGCAGCCGATCACGCGGGCGACGGCATCCTCGGACTTGACCTGGCGGGTAATGAAGTCGATTTCCCCGCCGATCCATTCATCTCCATCTTCAAATCCGCGGAGCAGGCCGGCCTGGAAATCACAGTCCACGCTGGGGAGTGGACGGGCGCAGATTCCGTGAGTCAAGCCATCACGTTGATGAGTGCTTCACGAATTGGGCACGGAGTGCGCGTGATAGAAGACCCGGAGGTGGTCGCAATTGCGCGCGACCGGAGAGCGGCCTTTGAAGTATGCCTGACCAGCAACCTGCATTCGGGTGTAATCGGGGGAATGGATGAGCATCCGCTCCCGGAAATGATCAATGCCGGCCTGGCAGTGACCCTGAACACAGATGACCCCGGCATCTCCAACGTAAGTCTGAGCGATGAGTACTTCACCGCGGTATCTGAGCTCGGGCTGTCCGAAGAGACACTCAAGGGATTGATCCTATCGGGAGCACAGCATTCTTTTCTTCCCGAGTCGGAGAAAAAGGAGCTTGAGGACCGATTGCAGCAATCGCTAGGGCTGGGGATGAAATCGGGCAAGGACATGCCCCGGTAGGTCACTGCGAGGAGCGCAGCGACGAAGCGGTCTCCTACACCTGGCGGGAGATTGCTTCACTACGCTCGCAATGACATCGTCGTTGCGCAGGCAAGGAGAGCAGCTCATCGTCATCGGTGATTTAGAGATCCATCTGGTAAGCGACGGCCTGCTCAGAGTAGATCCAGGGGGGCCGTTTGGCTTGGTGCCTCGGGCGCTCTACCGCCGCATCGTGGAGCCGGACGATGGAAACCTCGTACCCCAGAGTCTTACCTGTCTGCTTGTTCGATCAGAGGGCCAGAACATCCTGATCGATAACGGATTGGGCGATAAGCTGGATGAGAAGGGTGCCAGCAATTGGGGCTTGGAACGGCCTGGGGGGGGCCTGGCAGACGGCCTACAAACCTTAGGAGTGTCCCCCGAGGACATCGATCTCGTTATCGATACGCATCTTCACTCTGATCACTGTGGAGGGAACACGACCCTTGTCGAGGGGGAGATCCAGCCCGCCTATCCTAATGCTAAGTATGTGGTGCAAAGAATGGAGTGGGCGGATGCCAGTCATCCTGACGCACGCACCCGCGGAACCTACTTTGTGGAAAACTTCGACCCATTGATTGAGGCGGGGAGGATGCGACTATTACATGGAGACGAGCAGATCACGGAGCATGTTCGATGCGTGATGACTCCCGGTCACACGCGTGGACATCAGGCAGTGATCTTGCAGTCTGGCGACTGGACCGGAATGTTTGTCTCCGATATGGCCACGTATTCGGTGCATATGGCTCGGACGGGTTGGGTTACGGCTTTTGATGTTGAGCCATTGGAGAACATAAGAACTAAACAGCGTTGGCAGAAGTGGGCGCTTGAGCGGGAGGCCTGGCTATTCTTTATCCACGATCCCCGGCTGCCCATTGCCCAATTGCGCGAAGATTCTGGCCGCCTGGCGGCCGTGGCAATTGAAGAGGCTCAACCGCTTATTGACGCGCTTCCCATTCCGCAACAGCCTGCCGGATGAGTTCCTTGATCTTCTCGTCCGGTACCTCTTCGATCTCATAGCTTTTTACGCCGATCAAGACCTTCACTCCGGTTACGGTGTCTGGAACGAGGCGAACTCCGCGATCGGGCGTACCGGCTAGCGACCGTTGCAAGATCTCATTGATCTCTTCGAGCATCCGGTCCGGCGAAGAAGGTGGCTGCGTGGAGGCTGCCGCGGGTCGGCCCCCGAGCCCAAATTCCCCCTGGAACCAATCCGCGAGGTCTGAGGCGGCATAGGCCAGCCGCCTGCGCTCTGCCTCGTTCTCAATTTCCTTGCCATCTCTATATTCGTGATCGCCAGAGCGGACGACCAGCTTTCCCGTCACGTCCTCCCGATAGATTTCCGCGACCAATCGCCGTTCCCGCGGTGTCTCATCGGGTAGTGCTTCCAGTTTCCCGGCTTCCAACTGGGGATCTTCCTCATAACCCTCAGGGCTCGGCTGACCCTGCTCATCTTCTTCAGGAGTAGGCTGCTCCCCCACTTCTTCCCCGTTTGAAGGCTCTTCATCCCCCTCGGCTTCGCTTTCCAGTTCCAACTCCGCCGCCATCCGGTTTTCCCGTCGATTAAGCACCAACGCCACCGCGATCAAACTCACGGCAATCCCCACGATGATGAGCAGGATTCCCAACATCAGTTGGTTATCCATCCCTACGCGCGCCCCTCAACTTGACATGTTGGGCAGTAATATGTACCGCGCTGGCCCACGACCGTGCGCACGATCTCGGTTCCGCATGCCGGACATGGCTCGCCCGCACGACCATAGGCATGGAAGTAGTTTTGGAAATCTCCTCCCCGGTAAATCCAGTCGATGCTGGCGCCATTGTGATGCAATCCACTCTGGAGCGCTGCTCGGATCCCCTCCCATAGATCTCGCACCTCCGCAGGACTCAGGGAATCGCTCTGCCGCAGCGGATGCAGCTTCGCTCGATGCAGGGCCTCGTCGGTATAGATGTTACCGAGACCCGCTATCATGGTCTGATCCATCAGCAATGGCTTGAGCGCCCGCCGATGTTCGGAAAGAATCTGGCCCAACGCCGGCGAGTCGAAATCATCCGCGAGTGGCTCAGGACCGAGCTTCCCCAGCAACCCTTCTGAATCCTTCACCAGGTACACCCTGCCGAATTTTCGGGAATCGCTAAAGCGGAGCTGCCACCCGGACTCAAAATTAAACACCGTATGATCGAATCGACCCCGCGGGCTGGCAGAGTCCGCCATCCTTAGATCGCCACTCATCATTAGATGGATCGCAAGCGTTCTTCCGTCGAGGGGGAAGAGGATAAATTTGCCACGACGCCGCACGTCCTGAACCGCGCGCCCGCGGATCTGCTTGCGAAAGGTGGAGAGGGCAGGTTCGATAATATGCCTTGGCCAGCGAAGTCTGACGCCCTCAATCCGCTGCCCGACAAGGGAGGGAACTTCATCAGAGCCTCGGCGCAGCCGCAGCCGGATGGTCTCAACTTCGGGTAGTTCAGGCATGTTCGCGGATTATACAGTCCGTAGGGTGCGCGATCACGGGTAGAACGGTCCCAGTTCAGGGCACCTGTATATATTCCTGCAGGGTTTCGAGTTTCGAGGGCCCTATTCCCTCCACCTCCAGCAGGTCTTCAAGGCGCTGGTAAGGACCGTTCTGCTCTCGGTACTCGACGATGCGCTGCGCCAGAACCGGCCCAATTCCGGGCAGGCGCTCCAACTCTGGGGCGGAAGCGGTATTAATTGAGATCTGTTCCTTGGAGCCAACCGGGTTGGAGCTCGGCGGCACGGACTCGGAGACTTCAGGAACATACACCTGCTGTCCATCTTCAAGACGGGCTGCCAGGTTGATCCGGTCTTGGCTCGCCTCGCCGCTCAATCCTCCGGCGGCATCGATGGCATCCTGGACGATGGATCCAAAAGGAAGCTCATACACTCCCGGACGAAGCACCTCACCCGCCACGTGGATACGCAAGCTTGCAGGCTCCGCCAGGAGGACAGGATCGCCCCTGGGTGGGGAGGTGAGCAGCATTGCCGCACCCACCCCTGAGATGACGATGAGCGCGCCGATGAGAACCGGGCCGAACCGCTGGGCTAGCGAGCGAGATTCGTGGGGTTCCATGCGCTTGTATTTATAATACCTGTTATGCCAGATTACTTCGGAGGCACCGGCGACGACGGCTACACTGGTCTGCTCGGAGAGCGCCGCGTTCCGAAGAGTCACCCTCGACCGGAGGCCTATGGCGCGCTGGATGAGGCCTCGGCCGCACTAGGACTCGCTAGAGCGCTCGTCGGTACGGAACAGATCCAAGAAGTCCTGATCGAAGCGCAGCGAGATCTCTATCACATCATGTCCGAGGTGGCGGCAGAACCGGAGCTCGCCGAACGATTCAGGGTCGTTGATCGGGCACGGGTTGACTGGCTGGAAGCGCAGATCGAGCGCTTCGGAGCCGAGGTGGTGATGCCCAAGGAATTTGTCCTCGGCGGCGACACAAGCTCTGCAGCGGCCTTAGACTTAGCCCGGACCGTGGTGCGCAGAGCGGAGCGAGCTGCGGTTCGTTTGGATCTCGAGGCACGGGAGCATGGCCCGGCTGAATCGCGCACGGAATTCGAGAATCCGCACCTGTTTGCCTATCTAAACCGGCTTTCCTCCCTGTGCTTTGTGCTGGCGCTCTGGGAGGTTCAGCATCGAGGCAACGGCTCGCCCACCCTGGCCAAGGGCTAAGTTACCGCGAGGAGCGCAGCCAGGTAGGTCATTGCGAGGAGCG
>JBGMQN010000034.1:24978-30169 GCA_048054495.1 Anaerolineales bacterium | reverse complement strand
AGCCAGGTAGGTCATTGCGAGGAGCGTAGCGACGAAGCAATCCCCAATATGCAGGAGGAGATTGCTTCGCTACGCTCGCAATGACATCGTCACAGCTGGATCTCGAAGACCGGAAACTCCTTGCCCGTGGCCTGAAAACCCAGCTTTTCATATAGCCTGCGGCTGGGGGTGTTATTTTCCTGCGTATTGACCGAAAGCTGGCCCAGTCCGAGCTCCTGGATGCTTTCAATCGCGTCGTTCACCAGCGCGGTGCCAAGGCCCACTCGCTGGTGAGAGGGCTGTACCGCAAGTCTAGCGAGATGCGCGCCAAAGGGTGAGCTGGTCGTGATCTGGTAGCCCAGGACCTTCCCCTGATCTTCAATCAAGCTTGCAGATGAGGCTTGGATCATGGCCACCGCTAGCGAATCACGCGATATCTGCCAAATGGGCTCAAAGGCACGACTGTCCAGCTCCAGGATCGCTTCCATGTCTGCGGAACGGATCGAACGAAGCCGGTGCGGAGTATCGTGGCTAGCTCCCGCGCCTGGCTCAAGCCCGATTTCATAGAAAATCACAGAATTAGTGTGCTCGAAGCCCGCCTTCATGATGAGCCGCTCGAACCAATCTTCGAGCACGAGTGCACCGACACGGCCGACGTTTAGCTTGAGCAGTCGAGAAACACCTGCGGTCCATAGAACCTCCCACATCTCCTGAACCTCAAATCCCTCAGCCGCGGCAAAGGTTCGGACCCAGGCTACGCCAGGCAGATCAGGCGGGCAGCCCAAGGTGCCCGCCGGTGCCTCTCCTACGGTCGCCAGGATGAATGGCTCTTTATCGGTAAGGCTTGTGGGGTCGAGCCAGTCCAGATGCACGTGGGACCAGGGCGCGCGCGCGACGAGATTTTCGATCTCGACACGGTCCTCCGCTGAGGTCTGTCTGAGCTTCACGTCCAACTCGCTCAATAGCGAAGAAGGCGGGACGGTATCCGTAGGAGGAATTGGATCAAGCGCGCGCGAATTCCAGAAGCGCGGCCGGTTGGGACGCCTGCCTGCAGCGTGGCGGCCGCATCAAGCGGCCTGCGTTGACGCAGCTGAAGTTGCGACAACGCATTCAGTGTGAGCATTCGCTCTTCGTCGTCTCCGGTACGTTCAAAAAGATCGGCTGCTTCACGGTATGCGGCTTCCGCTGCGTGGAGTTCTCCGCATGCTTCGAGCGCTGCAGCCAGGTTGCCGGTGGCGCGTGCTTGGCGGCCGTGATCTCCCGCTTCCTGGAACACCTGCGCCGTTCCGCGAACGACCTCCAAGGCTTCCGCATTTTGGCCTTGCTTGAGCAGAATCACGCTTGAGCTATTGGCTAACTCAGCAGACTTCAGCGGGTCATCTGTGGCCGCGCGCGCGGATTCAAAGAGATCGATCGCTTCATCGTATCGATCTGCCTCGTAAGCCGCCAAGGCACGTTGCTCTAGCGCGGCAGATTCTGAATCTAGATCCGTCAACTGGTTATTGCGGCGAGGGAATCTGCCAGGGACCGCAGCTTTTCGGAGGGTAGCTCGCGCAACCTCATGGCGGCGCGAACAAAACCGCTATTTTCAGGTTTGGCCAGAAAATCGCGAAAGTCGGGCGGGAGCGAACGAAAGGTCTCATAGGCACGTCGTTCCCTGTACCAGCCCGCGATTGGCCCTTGCCCTTCCGTATCGATGTATTCGTCCATGGATCGTCCCAGGGCATCGACCAGGACTTCCAGGAATGGGATTGCGATCGGCCTTATTCCGCGCTCGTAGGCGCTGATGCGGCTAGTGGGAAATCCAACCTTCTCAGCCAGTTCGCGGATAGTCAGTTCGGAAGCGATCCGGTGCTTGCGAAGCAAAGCTCCGGTCATCTTCTGCCGAAAGGAGACAACGACCTTCGGGTCGAAGTGCACGGTTCGCTCGGGAGCGCTGGGCAAGCCGTCCAGTAGATTGGCGACCGGAATATCCAGCCAGTAAGCGAGCAGTTCGAGCTCAGGGAGCGAAATACCTTTTCGACCGTGCTCGTAGGAGGACATGGTGGCGGAGCTAACACCAATGAGTTCCGCGGCGGACTTGATGCTCTTGCCGGAAGCTTCTCTGGCCGCGCGTATTTCGGCCCCCACCATCTTGGTCTTTAGCTTTAGGCGCGCGTCGACATCCATCTGATCGCTCCGAATGCGAATCAGATGTAGTTTACCAGTGGTTCATCAAACTCAGGCTAGGGGGGAAAGGAGAGCGGTACCCAGCATGAGGTCCGGGTACCGCTCAGGGTTCGCATTTGCGCGAGGAGATTGCTTCGCTGCGCTCGCAATGACACTTCGTTCACCTCTTGGCTAATGTCATTGCGAGGAGCAGAGCGACGAAGCAAACTCCAGGTTCCACGACACGGACCTCGCAGCTGGGCGAGGCTCAGCTAGTGCCGTTGTCCGACGTGGGAGGGATCAAATACCCCAGGCCCTGCCGCGTGACGATGTGGATGGGATTCTTGGGATCCGGCTCGATTTTCTGTCGCAACCGACTCAAGCAGACCCACAGGATCTCCTTGTCGTCCCGATACTCTGGGCCCCATACCGCGGTGAGCAGCTCCTCCGGAGTCAGCACGCGTCCCTCAGAGGCGGCGAGACTTTGCAGCAGTCGGTACTCGGTGGCTGTGAGTGCGATTTCGTCACCGTTGGAGGTTACGAGCGCCCGGGCAAGGTCGATCTGCAGCTCGTGATGCACATAGATCGGCTGGTGGAAATCGTGGTCTGTCTGTCGCTCCGCTCGCCTCAGTACCGCACGCACCCGCGCCAATAATTCCTGAGCAGAGAACGGCTTCACGATGTAGTCGTCGGCTCCCGCATCGAGCCCTCGCACGCGGTCGCGCTCTTCCCCTTTGGCGGTAAGGATGATTATCGGAACAGTCGAGAATTCCCGAATGCGCTCAGTCGCGGTGAAGCCATCCATGATAGGCATCATCACATCCATGAGGATGAGGTCCGGCTGCTCGTTGGCAACGTGCTCGACCGCTTTCTGGCCATCGTGAGCAGTCTCCACATCATAGCCTGCCGTTTCTAGATTGACCTGAACCAGTCGCACGTAGCGCGGCTCGTCGTCCACGACCAAAAGTGTGTTCTTATCGCTCATGTTCGCCCTCCGGTATGGGTTCCATCACTGCGACGGGTAGGGTGAAGTAGATGCGCGTGCCTGCACCTTCCTCGCTCTCTACTCCGATCTCGCCGCTGTGGGCTTCAATAATCTTTCGACAAATGTACAATCCGAGGCCCGTTCCGCGTACATTCGAGGTCTGCTCGGGTACCCTGTAAAAGCGCTCGAAAAGATGGGGTACGTGCTCGGGAGGAATACCGGGCCCTCCATCTTCGACGCCAATTTCAATCACATTGTCATACCGGACGGATCGCACCGCAATTGGGGAGCCCGGAGCATATTTACTGGCGTTCGACAGCAAGTTGTCCATGACTTGTGCGATCCGAGTCGGGTCTGCCTGTAGCCTTGGAAGATCTTCCGGCACATCGATCTCCACCTCCATTTCTGCGTAGACCGACTTGGTGCGTGATACCGAATCTCGAATCAGGGCGGACAGCTTGATGGGCTCGAGGGTCATACCGAGCGTTCCTGTTTCGAGGCGAGACGAATCGAGCAGGTTGTCGATGAGCTCGCGCAATCGATCGGCTTCCTCGTCGACGATCTCAAGGAATTCAAGACGCGTCTCAGAATCCCAGTTGGCGTCCTCTCGCATCAGCGTGGTCACGTAGCCCTTGATCATTCCGAGCGGGGTTCGCAGCTCATGCGAGATGGTGGAGATGAACTCGTCCTGCATGCGGGCCAACTCACGCTGTGCCTCCAGCGAAGCGATGCGTCGGGCCATACGTCGGTTTTCGAGCAGCTGCCCCACATGCCAGGCCACAAATTCTGCCAGCCGTATGTGCTCGGGAGGGTAGGAGGGCCCTCCGAATCGACCGAAGACCAGGCCGCCCACGCAGCGCCCGTGGACCATCATCGGCAGGCCGAGAAAATCGCGGCGCCGCTCGCGACCCTTCACACTCGGACCGGCATCCTCCTGCCTCAGTATGGTCTGTCCGCTGCGGTAGGCCTCGGTGGCGGCAGGCTCACCCCATACGAGATCCGCCTCGCGCGAGCGGCCGCGGCCGAGCGCCAGCGCATAGGCTGGCTCGAATTCTCCTGTTTCCTCGTTGTGGAGGAACAGTGAGACGACGTCAAAGATGAATATGGTCCGCGACAGGCGAAATACGGCATCCAGGCCGGCCTCTGTATCGTAGGTTTCGGCCACGATGCGCGCGATGGCATAGACTGCGTTGAGCTCCGTGCCGTGAGTGAGTGGTCCGGGTCGAACCAGCGGTCCGGTCATCCGCCGACCTCGTCACTTGCGGCGTTGTTATCCGAGATGGGCAGCTCGAATCGAAAAGTGGATCCCTTGTTCTCCATGCTTTCCACGGTGATCTTTGAGCCGTGCGCATCGACGATCTGCTTAACCAATGCTAGCCCCAGCCCGGTCCCGCCGTAGCGACGAGTTGCCGAACCGTCCAGTTGATGGAACGGTTGAAAGACCTCGTCGAGTTTGCCGGAGGGGATGCCGATTCCGGTGTCCGTGATCGCGATCGTCACGAAGCCGCTCACGTGCTCCGCCCAGATCTTCACCCGGCCGCCTTCGGGTGTGAATTTGATCGCATTGTCAAGGAGCTGGTAAATTACCCAACTGAGCTTCTCGGCGTCGGCCAGCACGGGAGGAAGGCTCTTGTCCACCGAAAGGCGTAGTCTTATTCCCTCGTGGGTGGCCTTCGGCTTTGAACGATCCACGATGTCGCGGGTCAGGTCACGAATTGAGACCGGCTCGACCTTCAGCTCCATCCCCTCCCGGGAGGCGGTCGAGAACGAAATTAAATCATCGATCAAATGGCCAAGCCGCACCGTGGCTCGGTGGATAACGCTCATCGCCTTGCCCTGCTCCAGGGTCAGGTCACCCAGCTCCTCTTCCTCGAGCAACTCTACATAGCCCTTGATATGTGCCAGCGGAGTGCGCAATTCGTGGGAAACGTTCGAAATCAAGTTGGTCTTCAGCTGATTGAGTTCAGTGAGTCTTTCTAGGGCCCGCTTAAGTTCCGCCGTTCGCTCCGAAACTCGAAGCTCCAATGTTCGATTGGCATCCTGGAGCGCGGCGTGCAGTTCGATGATCTGGTTGGTGAT
>JBGMQN010000034.1:0-24878 GCA_048054495.1 Anaerolineales bacterium | reverse complement strand
ATCAGTTATGTCCGCGGGTATCTTAGCTATTCCCCAAAGGTCGGGCAAGTGGAAGGTAGTACTGCAAGGTCTCTGTAAGCTAGAAGGGGGATTTCTTCGTAGATAATGTGATCGATTTCATGGGAATTGAAGATGGCGATCGAAGTCCTGCTCATTGACGACGACCCCGATCTCTCGACGATGCTGCGGACCCTGCTGCGGGGCCAGGACTTTCAGATCAAGTCGGCATTGTCGAGCGAGGAAGGGATTCAAACGGTGGAGAATCCCGAAGGGGCGCCCGACGTGGTGATCCTGGATCTCCTGATGCCCGAAGTGGACGGCTGGGAGGTCTGTGAGCGCATTCGATCCTTCTCCGATGTTCCCATTCTCATTCTCTCCGCATTGGGCTCGCCAGGCAGTGTGGCGCGTGCGCTGGATGCTGGCGCAGACGACTACCTCATCAAGCCTGTCCACGCCAGCTTGCTGGCTTCAAGGCTCCGAACGCTGGTCCGCCGCAAGGCGCTAAACCCGAACATTCAGGCGGCCTGATTCTGGTTCTCCTGCTCGCATGAGGCCCCCTCGGGGGCTTTTTCTTATTTGCGCTACCAGCGTGATAGGTGATCGTCGACGATCTGCAGATCAGGGAAGCGGTGCTCGATCCAGTCCGGGATGCCGGACAGAACCTGGTTTCCATGCTTGTCGCTATTGCTGACCACCGCGCAGGCAACCACGGCGGAGCGATGCGCATCCTGGTGTTCAATCTCGGCCGCAGAGACATTGAAAGTCTGATGGAGCGCTGCCAGGAGCGGCTTCAACCGACTGCGCTTTTCCTTCAGGGAGGAGCAGCCGGGAAGGTGTAGTTCCAGAGTGATTACGTGGACATGCATCGTGCGTTAGATGCGTTGGGTCCAATCCGCATGGGAATAGCGTTCTTCCAGGATTTCAAGAGCGCGGCGGATTTCCGGCTGGGAAGGTTCTTGCCGAGATAAGCGAATCTGCAATTTATTCTCGAAGCCAGTAGTAAGATGACGCGCAGTTTCCTCCCAGGTGAGAGATTCTCCCAGAACACGCTCCACAGTGATTGCGTGCAGGCCTATCTCCCCAATGGCCCGCGCCCGATCGTGCTCATTGGAATAGCGCAAGGCCAAACAGATCCGCCCCAGATCCCCTTTCATGGGTAGCGAGCCATGTTGGAGCACTGCTCCTGCTCGGCGCAGCTGCGCCGAGCCCACGAGCTTTTTCCCTTCGGCCGTGATCTCGAAGGCACCTGGATTCTGGAAGCACACCGGGTCGTCATTGCTGGGGGCAGGAGGGTCCGCTATATGCAATTCCGGCTCAATGCCCATCTCTTCCAGACCGGCCATAAGAGCCACGCTGATTCGTTCATAACTTGGAAGTACACCATTCGCGAAAAGCGGGTGATCGGCCGGAGCCGAAATCGAGTAGGTGATCTCGTCCGTGTGTAGGATGGCCTTGCCCCCGGTTGGCCGTCGTACAAGCTCCCACCCTTCGCGCTCGATCGCCGCTCGGTCGGCATCGTTCACGGCTTGCGCATAGCCAAGCGATAGGCAAGGGGGATCCCAAGCATAGAAGCGCAATGTCGGGGGCACTCGAAGTTTAAGCACCGCCTCCAGGATGGCTTCATCCAAGGCCATATTTGCTGCCCCCGACGCGGGTTCAGAGAGAATCAAACGCCAATCGGAGCGGGACATGCCGCGATTATACCGAGCAGCAGACGGGCGGGAGCTTCATGGTAGACTTCCGCGCCGGTCCTTCCTGACGAAAGGGTCAGGAATACCGATATGCGCGATGCATACTCCCCGCCTGCTTTCCCAGATGGTGCCTAGCCAATTTCAGGGGTTGCAGAAGGGAATCCCTCGACTACTGGTCTCAATCCTGATCGCTGCTTGGCTCTGGGGATGCGCGGAATCCGAGCCGACGCCAACCCCCGAACCAGTCATCGTCGATAGCGGGCCGACTCCGGCCCCGACGCCGGATCTGCAGCCCACGAGCGAAATGACAGGCTCGGTCAGCTTGTGGCTGACCTGGAAGCCCGAGGGTGTGAGAGCGCTCAACGAGCTGATCGAAAGCTTCCAATCGCGCCATCCCGGTTTCTCTTTCGCAATCTCCTACGTTCCGGCCGACGAACTCCGAACTGCACTGGACGAAGCGCAGGCCAGCGGGACCCTTCCCGCGCTCATCCTGGCGCCCTCGACTTGGGCCGGGGAGCTTTTCGAATCCGGGCTGACCCAAGACCTCTCAGATCAGCCAACGGATGAGTTCCGCATGCTGGTCCACCCATTGCCGTGGGCTCAAGCCAACGACCAGGGGCAAGTGCTGGGAATACCGGTTCGGATGCTTGGAAACGTGCTGTACCGAAATCGTGAACTAGCCCCGATTCCGGCCGGTACGCTGGAGGGCCTGGTAGAGGCGGACCAGGCCCTGCGCGGCACGTTCAATGAGGGGGTAGCTCAGGACTACGGATTTATAATTGCGGCTCCATTCGCTGCCGCCTGCGGTGGGCAGCTTATGCAGGACGGATCCGCGCCGGACCTTGAGAACCCGGTCGTGCGCTGCTGGCTCGAGCTGCTCAGGGACCTGGCCCCTGCTGGCCCGGTGGTATTCAATTCGGATGAGGACCGCGCGCTCTTCGAAGGAGGTCAAGCCGGCTGGCTTATCGAGAGCACGGAGAACTTTGATCAGCTGAGTGAGGCGCTTGGGGAGGGGGTGCTTACGATCGACCCCTGGCCCGTGTACCAGGAGACTGGCGAGTCGTTGGCCGGCTATGTATGGACCGAAAATGCTTACTTCGCGTCCAATCTCAAACCGGAGGATTTCGAGGCGGCATGGGAATTTGTCGGTTTCTTGCTGTCAGAGGACTCCCAACTTGCCCTGAGCAATCCTAATGGTGCCGGACACATCCCTGTGCACATCTCCGCACCGGCGCTGCCGGGTCATGTAGGTCAGATGCTCTCTGCGCTGTTGGAGGGGACGGCTCTCCCCACTGTTGGTCCTAGGCCGGAATATGTGGAAGTACTCGAGCGAGCCGCTCGAGCCGTATCCGTTCTAGGTACTCCTGTGGATTTGGCGCTGCAGCGAGCGATTGCCGAGCTCGCCAAGGTGCCAGATGTATAATCCCCGGCCGAGATCGAACTGCAACGGAAGCGCAAACGGTGGCAGAAGCGGCTGAGAGGATGCGGCGGTGAAGCTAGAAAATGCGCTCAGTGCCGAGCGGCTGGCGCTGCTGCGGCTCATCGCTAGCGAGTCAGAAGCCTCCGATGTCGCGTTGTATATCGTGGGTGGATTTGTGCGGGATTTGATTCTCGGAAACCCGAGCGTGGATTTCGATCTTGTTGTGGAGGGAGATGCCATCGCCCTGGGAGAGTCACTGGCCTCTCAATTTGGGGGGCAAGTGAGCAGCCACCGGCGATTCGGTACCGCAAAATGGCAGATCGATGCGCAGAATGAGAATCTGAAGAGCGCCCTGCAACTCGAGCCTTCTGAGCTGCCTGAGACGGTCGATTTCGTCTCAGCCAGAACCGAATTCTATTCCCACCCCACGGCGTTGCCGTCGGTCAAGGAAGGCAGCATCCAGCTAGACCTTCACCGTCGTGATTTCAGCATCAATACCCTTGCCCTGAGGCTGGACGGATCCAACTACGGACAATTATTGGATCCCTGGGGCGGCGGAAAAGACATCCGTGACAAGCAGATTCGGGTTCTGCATTCATTGAGCTTTGTGGACGATCCCACCCGCATGCTGCGTGCCGTCCGCCTTGAACAACGACTGGGATTCACGATCGAATCACGTACCCTGGAGCTGTTAGAGCGGGCACTGCCCCTGCTCGATAAGGTTAGCGGAGAAAGAATACGAAGTGAGATCTTGGCCATCCTTAAAGAACCTGGCTTCGGCTCGATCATGCTTCGGCTTAAGGAATTAGGTTTGCTTCAAGCGATTTATCCGGCGCTGGACTGGGATGATTGGATCGAAGCACGTACATCCGCCGCGCGCGACTTTTCGCCTCCGGCTTCTTGGAAACTCGAGCGCATGCCGACCTTAAGTGAGCTGTTCTACGCGCTGTGGCTTTATCGCCTTTCCGGCCGTGAGGCAGGGGAAGTTTGCGAGCGGCTGCATTTGAGTCACAGTGAAGCTGCGGTGGTCATGAAGGCCGGCCGCCAGATCTGTGATCTCGCACAAAGCCGGCCTCCAAGTGAGTGGGCCGCGTGCCTGGATGCCGAACCGGAAGCCGCGCTGGCAGTCACTTGGTTAGCACTCAAGGATCAGGTTGCAGCTCGGCAAATTATTGAGAACTATCTTGAGCATTGGCGCTGGGTGCAGCCCACTGTGGATGGTGATCGGCTGCATGAATTGGGCCTGGCGCCCGGGCCAGCCTTTGGGAGAATCTTGGGAGCACTACGATCCGCCTGGCTGGACGGGGAGATCCGTTCTGCGCAGGAAGAGCAGCAGATGCTCGCGACTCTATTGAGGGAAGCAGCCGAAGGTGGATAGACCCGTGAGTACCCTCGAGCAATCCTATGCCGAGACCCGCGGTCCGATAAGAATTCGGTTCGCCTCCGCCGCGGACCTCAAAGCGCTGGAGTGGGAGGGAGAATATGCGCACTATCGTCGACTATTCAAACGTGCGATCGACGAGGCGCGGCATGGACGGCGCATTCTCCTGCTGGCTGAAATCAGGGAGAAGGTAGTCGGGCAGATATTCGTGCAACTCACGACGCGAGCGACATTCTCGATCGAGGGCGCCTCATCCGGATATCTGTACGCATTCCGCGTAAAGGCGCTGTATCGCAATCGAGGAGTAGGAGGCCAGCTACTTCAAGAGGCGGAGCTGAGTCTTGCGGTGCGCGGATTTCGCCGATCCGTTATCTCCGTATCAAAGAGAAACGTTGCCGCCAGACGACTCTACGCGCGCGCGGGCTACACCGTTTTCACAGAAGATCCCGGCGAATGGTCCTACATCGATCATGAGGGGCGGCTGCGCGAGGTCCACGAGCCCGCCTTCGTGATGGAAAAATGGCTGTAAATCGACGATTCAATAGGGCTTGAACTGAGCCTGCACTAACTTCCGAATAGGCACCGCGCAGGCGATTCCCCACTTGCATTTCATCCAATCCGTGCCAGAGTCTGTCCTGGCACTGCCGAGGCCACTAGATTTCAAGTCGTCTATCGAGCCGGGCGAGAGCCCCGGAGTCAGACTAGCCGGAGGGACCCCGCTGGCATGAAACTTGCGCGCAGCCAGGGTGTGAAGTCCACTCCTATGTGTATTAGATATGAAGATCCGGGCTGAGCCAAGGCCATGGCTGCTGCTGCTTTTGCTGATGATCGCTATTTTGGCCTGTTCGCGCGGGGATCAACCGCTGGAGTTTCTTGGGCTCGAACTGCGTGGCAGTCCGGGAAGCTCTGGCATTAAGGCGCCCGCTGAATTGGAAAAGCCCATAGAGCAGGTAGTAGAGCCGCCTCCGTTCCATACGCCCACACCAGATCCGATGCGTGAACCGCCCGACCCGATGGAGATTCCCGAATGGTACACGGTTCAATACGGTGATTCCTTGAACGGCATCGCCGGCCGGATGGGGGTTGGGGCAAATCAGATCCTGGTAGAGAACGGGCTGCCAAATCCCAATTTCCTGGCAGTGGGCCAAATCCTCCACATGCCCACTCCGCTGCCTCAGGCACCCTCGCCCAGTTTCAAGATCATTCCGGATGCAGAACTTATTTACGGAGAGAGCGCTCTCGGCTTCTCCGCCACTGAGCTTATTCGAGCTTGGAACGGCGCGCTAAACCGTTACTCCGAGTTTGTAGAAGGGGAGCAGCTCTCCGGCGCACAAATCGTAGAACGAGTGGCCTCGAAGTATTCTGTGAATCCGCGACTCCTATTGGCTGTTCTCGAATACCAGGGTGGCTGGCTGACCATGCCAGAGCGCGCGCCAGACCGCTTTACTTACGAGCTTGGCTACGAGCAGATTGGTTTTGAGGGGCTGTATCGCCAGCTGTCTTGGGCAGCCGACCAACTCAATCGCGGCTATTACCAATGGAGGGCCGGCTGGGCAGGGCCTTACATTCTCTCGGATGGCTCGGCCGTCCCACCTGGCCCGGGAATAAATGCGGGCACGGCGGCCATTCAGTGGCTATTTGGCCAACTCTACCCGCCGGAATCTTGGCGAATGGTCATCGGAGAAGATGGATTCATTCGAGTCTATAAAATCCTCTTTGGCAACCCATTTGCCGCACCTCAAATTACCGTCATTCCCGACAACCTGGAGCAACCAGAATTGCAGCTTCCATTTGAGGAGGGCAAGGTCTGGTCATTCACCGGCGGGCCACACAGCGGATGGGGGAACTGGGCCGCCTGGTCCGCGCTGGACTTCGCCCCGCCGGGGAATGCTCTGGGCTGTGTGCTCTCCAATGAGTGGGTGGTGGCGATTTCCGATGGCCCGATCGTGCGCTCGTCCGATGGAGAAGTGATTCAGGATCTCGACGGGGACGGGTTTGAGGGGACCGGATGGACTATCCAGTACATGCACATCGAGACGCGCGACCGAGTGCCGGCCGGCACCTACCTGGAGCGAGGAGATCGCATCGGACATCCATCTTGTGAGGGGGGCGTTTCCAGCGGGACCCATCTACAACTGGCAAGGAAATTCAATGGTGAGTGGATACCCGCCGACGGTTCGCTGCCCTTTGATTTGGACGGCTGGATTTCCGCAGGCGACGGAGCGCAATACAACGGAACACTGACCCGCGGCGATGTCAAGCTGGAGGCGTGCTCCTGTCGCTTCCCTTCAAACCAGATTTCACGATGACCTTACCGGACTCATACCGAGCGCCCGGCGCGATGTTGGCCTTATTGGCCACTTTAGTGTTTGTTAGTCTGGCGTGCACGCGCTCCGATGTACCTGCTCCCGCAGTCATCGGGTTAGCTGCGGAAGCAGCGGCTCCGGATCCCACAGAGATGCCGCCGGAACCCGCACAGACCGCCGAGCCACTTCCTGCGGTCGCAGAGCCAACGCAAATACCAACGGAGGCTCCGCAGCCCGAGCCCCTCGTCTCGCCGACCTATCCTCCCACTCCCACGCTGGCTGTCGAGCAGTCGATTGAAACTATCCTCTACCGCGCACGAGCCGGGGATGTGCTGCGCAGCGTCGCCCTTCGGTTCGGAGTGCTCCCTTCGGATGTTATCGTTTCAGACGGCCAGCGCCCCGCTGAAAGCGAGCTGCTCGCTCCAGGACAGATCCTGTTCGTACCGCGGCGTCTGGGTCCGACCGGGCCGGCGGACGAGCTGATCCCCGACAGTGAGCTGGTGTTCTCGCCGCACGCGGCGGGGTTCGATATCCAGGCCTTTGTTGAGGGCCAGGGCGGGTACTTAAGTCAGTATGAAGAGATCGTTTCCAAGCGCTCCATCACGGGAGCGGAGGTGGTGGCTCTCGCCGCACGCAACAATTCCGTCAACCCGCGCCTGCTCCTGGCGCTGATCGAATATCACTCAGGCTGGGTCACGGATCCCACCAAACCCTCCGCGAACGAACTAAATTATCCGCTCGGCCATGAAGCGCCCAATGCCCGGGGGCTATACAGGCAGCTCACCTGGTTGGCGAATGAGCTTGGCACTGGTTATTTCAGCTGGCGGGCCGGAACACTTACAGAGCTGGTGTTTCCGGATAGCTCCATCGTCCGCTTGGCCCCGGACTTAAATGCGGGGACGGTCGGCCTTCAATACTACTTCTCCTTACGCAGCTCCGGCAGAAACTGGGCAGAAGTCATCTCGCCCGAGGGCTTCGTTGAGACTTACCAGCACCTATTCGGCGATCCGTTCGACTATACTTATCCGCTTTATGAAGCTGGTCTTGCGCAGCCCGAACTGATCCTGCCTTTCTTCGAAGGAAGGATATGGGCTTTGACCGGAGGGCCTCACGGAGCCTGGGAGAGAGAGTCTGCCTGGGCCGCCCTCGATTTTGCCCCCTCCTCGCTAGAACCCGGCTGTGCCGAGTCTGATGATTGGACGCTCGCGGCCGCGCCTGGAGTCGTGGCGCGTACGGGCGAGGGCCTCGTCGTTTTGGATCTGGATGGAGATGGCGAAGAGCAGACGGGATGGAATCTGATTTATCTTCACGTGAATAACCATCAGGTGCAGGTCGGCGATTTCGTAGAGACTGGTGATCTAATCGGGCGGCCGTCGTGTGAGGGTGGCATCGCATCCGGTACTCACCTGCACTTCGCGCGCAAGTACAATGGAGAATGGATTCTGGCCGACGGACCCCTGCCTTTCAATCTGAGCGGCTGGGTGGCTCAGGCTGGCTTGAAACCGTATCAAGGGGCCCTGATCAAGGGGGATGAGGTTGTCTTAGCTTGTTCCTGTGCCAGTCGAGTAACCAATATTTCTCGGTGACTCGCAGGGCCCTCCTGCCGGCCGGATTGCTGATACTTGCGGCCTGCTCCTCTCCCGGGATAGTCCTCCCAACTTCGACGCCGGGCGTGACCGCCCAACCGCAAACGGACGTCACCCCCCTGCCGACCCGAGGTCCACATCCTCCGGGAGAACTGGTTCCCTACCAGGCGCAGAGTGGAGACACGTTGCCGGCCGTGGCGGCACATTTCAGTACGAGCGTAGATGCCATCCTGGAGGCGAACCCCGAACTTGCGGCTGACACCACGACCCTCGCTCCAGGACTGGCGCTTGAAGTGCCAGCCTACTATCTGCCGCTGACCGGCACACCATTCCAGATCCTGCCCGACAGCGAGGTCATCTATGGGCCAACCGCCAAGGAATTCGACATCAGGCTCGAGTTGCTGGGCCACCCAGGCTTTGTTACTGACGCCGCCGACTACGCCTACCGGATCGATCGGCCGGCCTGGGAAGTGATTGAGATCGTCGCGCGCAATTACTCCCTGAACCCTCGCCTGCTCATGGCCCTGCTGGAATATGGAAGCTCCGGCCTGACCGATCCGTTTCCCGAGGAACAGGCAAAGATGTACCCGATCGGGTACGTCAGTGATCGTTATCGGGGTTTATTTCGCCAACTGCTTTGGGCTGCGGAACGCCTCAACGATGGGTACTACGGTTGGCGTACTGGGTCCCTGCGGGAGTTTGAAACCGCGGATGGAATGATCTACAGACCGGATTCCTGGCAGAACGCAGGCACAGTGGCGGTGCAGATGCTTCTGGCCGGATTGTACGGCTCCGAGGAGTTCGAGCGTGCCGCCGGACCTGAAGGATTCATAACCACCTATAAGGGGCTGTGGGGTGATCCCTATGAGTTGGCTGCCGACCCCATTCCAGCCCAGCTTGTGCAGCCCTCGCTCGATCTCCCCTTTGTCCCGAATCGCATATGGGACTTCACCGGCGGCCCACATTTCTCCTGGGGAACCAGCCTGCCGTGGGGCGCCCTAGATTTTGCCCCGCCCTCCGAGCAGACGGGGTGTGTGCCTTCTTCCGAGTGGGTGACAGCGCCAGCGCCAGGCCTGATTATCCGCAGTCGGGAGGCGATCATCGAGCTTGACCTGGACGGCGATGGGTATGGTGGGACGGGCTGGGTTCTGGTCTACTTCCACATGGGAGAGAACGATCTGATTCCCGAGGGTACGCGCGTTCAGACGGGTGATCTGTTGGGTCATCCCTCCTGTGAGGGTGGACGATCCACCGGCACGCATTTTCAACTGGCGCGGCGCTACAATGGAGAATGGCTGCCTGCGTGGGGACCCATACCGTTTGTCTTGGGTGGGTGGGTGGTCGACCGCGGGGTAGAGCCTTACGAAGGCACGCTGACCAAAGGTTCGAAGGTGGTGCCCGCGTGCACTTGTTCCACCCGCGAAAACCGAATTCTTTATGAGCTCCCCGAGGGATAGGTAGACCCTCGTCTGCGCATCTCCCTCGAATAGCAGTCGAATCCCGGACCGATTCGGGCCTAATTTGCTCAATGCTTGCAGTCGACTTGGCGCTGTGCTAGAATGCATTTGTTCATCGCGGAAGGTGGTCGGAGAAGTGGGCAGCCCCCACTTTTCTTCATAAATAGGCACCGTGCACATCCCCGATGGATCGAAGATCAAAGAAGGGGTAAGTTAAAGAAATGAAGAGCGAGTTCACGCTTGCGTTCAATGAAATCACCGAGCGGTTTGGGCTCTCCCAGGATACCGTTATGGAGGCGCTCGAGGCCGCCATGGTGTCTGCCTACCGTCGCTCGGTAAACGCCTCAACTGCGCAGGAGATCGAGGCCCGAATCGGCTCGGAGACGGGCGAGGTTCGCATATTTGCCGAAAAAGAGATCGTCGACGAGGTCCAAAACCCGCTGACGGAAGTGACTTTAGAAGAGGCGCTTCAATACGACGATAAGGCCGAGATGGGCGGGATGTCGCTGGTCGGTTCTACGCCCGAGGATTTCGGTCGTGTGGCGGCCCAGACCGCCAAGCAAGTGATCCTGCAGCGCCTGCGCGAGGCGGAACGCGATGCGCAGTACGATGAGTACATCGAGCGCGAAGGAGATATGGTGCACGGAACCGTGCACTCGATCACCCCGCAGTCGGTTACCGTTGGCCTCGGTAGGGCGGAGGCCATTCTTCCCAGAAACCAGCAGATCCCCGGCGAGCGATTTCATGTTCGCGATCGCATTCGGGTCTATGTGCTCGAGGTGCGGAAATCCTCCCGAGGACCGGTGATCGTGGTCTCGCGGACGCATCCCAATATGCTGCGTCGGCTGCTCGAGATGGAAGTTCCCGAGATCAATCAAGGCTTGGTTGAAATCAAGGCCATCGCCCGCGAGGCGGGCAAGAGAGCCAAGGTCGCGGTCGCAGCCACTCGCGAGGGAGTGGACCCGGTGGGCGCATGTGTCGGCATGCGAGGCGTGCGTATCCAGTCCATTGTGCGCGATCTCAATGATGAAAAAATTGATGTGATTGAGTGGAATTCGGATGCAGCCACGTTCATCTCCAAGGCGCTGAGCCCGGCCCGCGTTTCCGGGGTCTTCCTTGACGAGGACGTGGAGCGCGGCAAGACCGCCGCGGTGGTCGTCCCGGAGGATCAACTCAGCCTGGCAATTGGACGCGCCGGTGTGAATGCACGCCTCTCGGCGCGCTTGACGAATTGGCGGATCGACATCAAGAGCCTGGTTGAGGCGGCAACCGAATCGCTGAACCGATTGGCCACCGACGAGTCGTTTGCAGAAATGGCAGCGGCCGAGGCCGAAACGATGCCGCAGATCGAGATGATCCTGACGAAGAAGAAAGAGACGCGACCCGTAACTCCTGAGGAATACCATCTGCTCACGGACTTCGTGGTGCGGGTGGAAGAGGAGCTCATGTCGCGCCGGAATGCTGAGCGGCAGTTTTATCTCGATAAGCTCGAAACAATTCGCGAGCGGATCCCTGAGGGCGCTTACCACGTGACGCTTGCTGAGGTCGGCATCAGCACGCGGGTCGCTAATCTGGTCACCGAAGCCGGATACCAGACCGCGGGGAAGACACTCGAGCAATTGGAGATTGATGAAGATAAGATCCTTGCGTTGCAGGGCATCGGACCCAAAGCCATCTCCGAGCTGAAGGAAATACTTCCGGGCTACGATTATCCTGAGCCGGTTCTTGAAGAAGAACTGGTGGAAGCGGAAGAGGAGCCCGCCGCGGCGGAGGGAGAGGCGGAGGCCGAGGCTGAAGTCGAAGGTGAACAGGTCGCGCCCGCGGTTGAGGGAGAAGGTGAGCCCGAAGCTGAAGGGGAAGAAGAAATCAAGGCGATACCCATCGAAGAGGCCTTTAAGCAAGCCATCGAGGAAGTCAGCCAGGCTGTGTTGGAGGTAGATGACGCCGAAGGGACCGAAGCGGAGCGGGAAGCGGAGCGCAAGAAGCGAAAGGAGCGCTCGCGAGTGGTCGAATTCGATCCAGATACGGGCGAGACGGTCGTGCGACACCGAAGAAAAGAAAGCCGGCGGACCGACTGGCAGGATGTAGGGGATTTCGAGGAATAGCGCAAGCGATGTCCGGGAAACACGTCCCACAGCGGACTTGCGTAGGCTGCAGGGAAGTGCTCCCGAAAAGGTCGCTGATCCGCATCGTTCGCACTCCCGATGGTGTTAGGATTGATCCGAGCTCGAAGGCTCCCGGCAGAGGCGCCTATTTACACGACCGACGAACTTGCTGGGAAAGAGGTCTGAAAGGATCTCTGTCCAAGGCGCTGCGAGTAGAATTGACGATTGACGATCGTAATGAACTGATGCATTACATGGATCAGTTGCCAGAATCCAATGGCTGAGCCCGGCCACCGAGCCGCGGCAACAAGCAGGATCCCCTAGGCCGGTAGCTCGCTCAAACTCCGGCCAGAGGCTGGAGGTGTGACATGAGCGAGGATGGCCAAAGTCTCATTGAGATCCCCGAATCCCTGACGGTCCGTGACCTGGCGGACCGTATCGACGCGAGTCCCATCGATGTAATCAAGCACCTGATGGCCAACGGAGTGATGGCCAACATCAATCAGCAGATCGACTTCGATACGGCAGCGATCGTTATGGCCGAGTTCGGTTACGAAGCCCAGGCCCCTGAACCGCTGGATGCGGACGCATCCGAGCAAGCCGCGGAGCTGCCGCGCTGGCGACAGATACTTGATGAGGAGGATCCCGAAAAGCTCGTGGATCGTGCCCCGGTTGTCACTATCCTGGGTCACGTAGATCACGGCAAGACGACCCTGCTCGATACCATTCGGAAAGAGGAAGTGGCCGCCGGAGAAGCGGGTGGGATTACGCAGCATATCGGCGCATATCAGATCACCCACAACGATCGGCCCATCACATTCCTGGATACGCCGGGCCACGCCGCGTTTACTGCCATGCGCGCTCGAGGCGCCCAGGGTGCGGATATCGCAGTGCTGGTGGTCGCCGCGGACGATGGCGTGATGCCTCAAACGCGCGAAGCGCTGGCACATGCCAACGCCGCCCGCGTGCCTATCGTTGTGGCGCTGAACAAGGTCGATCGACCTAACGCAAATCCGGACAAGGTGAAGCAAGAACTGGCGGACGTAGGATTAGTGCCCGACGAATGGGAAGGGGATACGATGGTCGTGCCGGTGTCGGCCAAGCAAGGTTCAGGCATCGAGGACCTATTGGAGGCCATCCTGCTGGTTGCCGATTCTGAGAAAATCCGAGCCAATCCCGAGGGAGAGGTACTCGGCACGGTTATCGAAGGCGAGATAGACAAGACCAAGGGGGTCTTGGCAACTTTGTTGGTGCAGAACGGGACGCTCCACGCCGGCGATGTTGTCATTGCAGGAGACGCCCAGGGTCGGGTTCGTGCCATGTTCGACTATCAAGGTAACGCCATCGAGGAGGCGCCCCCCTCGACGCCAGTTTCTGTGCTGGGGATTTCGGATGTGCCACGCGCGGGCGAGCTGTTCACTTTGGTCGCATCCGTACGTGAGGCCAAAGCGATTATCAAGGCCCGCCAGAACGAAGTGGTTGTCGCGCCTGACGTCGCGCCGGCCATGACCCTGGATCAGATCTTCGAAGCCTTCCATGCGGGCGAGGCCCAGGAATTGAGATTGGTCGTAAAGGCCGATGTGCAAGGTTCGCTGGAACCGATCTGCAATTCGCTTGAGGAATTGAGCGTCGGCGATATCCGGATCAACGTGCTGCACTCGGCAACTGGCAATATCGGGGAGGACGATGTGATGCTCGCATCCGCCTCCGGAGCCATCGTGATCGGATTCAATGTGGAGGCAGACCAGGCCACAAGGCGATTGGCAGAAACTGAGCGAGTCGACATCCGCCTGTACGAGGTGATCTACCGGCTGACGGAGGACATCGAGAAGGCGCTGAAGGGAATGCTGAAGCCCGAGAAGCGAGTGGTGGAATTGGGTCAGGCAGAAGTGCTGGAGATCTTCCGCATTCCGAAGGTGGGCAAGATCGCTGGCTGCCGAGTCCTTGAAGGTGAGATTCGGCGCAACGCGCGCATGCGCGTCATGCGCGATGAGGAGAATCTGCATGAAGGTCCTGTCGCCTCACTAAGGCATGAAAAGGAAGACGTGAATGAGATTCGCGAGGGTTTCGAGTGCGGAATTGCCCTCAAAGGCTTCGAGGCCTTCAAGAAGGGCGATAGGCTGGTAGCCTTCGTAGAGGAGATCGTAGCAGTGGAATAGATTCGGAGACTCCTTTTTACGTTCGGACGATTCAGTCCGAGGGGGTAATCGAAGAATGTGCCTGGATTTCTAAAGTGAGAAATAGACGTGCCTAGCGAGACACGCGCGCGCAGGGTCGCTGACCGAATCAACCGGGAATTGGCGATCCTGCTTCAGCGAAAGGTGGCCGACCCGCGACTGGCGAGTCTAACCGTCACCGGAGTGGAAGTCGATCGCGAACTGGCCTACGCAACGATTTATGTGACGGCTCTAAATGAGGAGCGAGAAGTGCTGATCGCGCTGGAGAGCGCGCGCGGATTTCTACGCAAGGAGCTGGCCTCCAACATTCCCATGCGCGCGTTTCCTCAACTTCGATTTCGCTGGGATTTTTCTCCGGATCGGGGCGCGCGCGTCGATGAACTGCTGGACCGATTGCAGGAGGAACGAGAAGAGCTGGAGGCGCGTGGTGAGGCCTCCCAGGATGACCCCCTCGAATCCACGCCCCGCGAAGGCTAGCGGAAACTGAATACGGATGACAACTGAGGTCGAGCGAGCCGCAAGACTGATCGCAGATTCGTCAGAAATTGTTGTCATAAGTCATGAGCGCCCTGACGGTGACGCGGTCGGATCGATGCTCGCTTTAACCCTGGCCTTGCAGGAGATAGGGAAAAAGGTCTGGCCCGTGTTTGCCGGCGGCTTGCCACGGAAGTGGCAGTTCCTTCCCGGGGCAGATCGGGTTCGGCCAGAGCTCCCTGCAGGCGAAAAATTGATCGTCACGGTAGACGCAGCCGACGTCCGGCGGCTTGGGCCGCTGGATGTCAAACGTGTGGATCTGAATTTCGATCACCATCCGAGCAACACCCAGTTCGGCGAGATCAATTTAGTCGACCCAGGAGCGGCGTCCACGACGGTGGTACTGTACCGGCTCTTCCCCGAGCTGAAGCTCCCTCTCGATATCGATATTGCCAGCAATCTGCTGCTGGGCCTCATCACCGATACGCTCGGATTTCGCACGAATAGCGTCAGTTCCGATACATTGAGGATCGCGGCGGAATTGATCGAACTCGGAGCTGACATTTCGAAGCTATACCGCAAGGCGCTAATGGGACGCAGTTACGAGGCGGTGCGCTATTGGGCGCAGGGCCTATCGCGGATGGAAATGCGCGATGAAGTCGTGTGGACCGTCCTGCGAGTCTCGGACCGCGAGCTTGCCGGGTATCCCGGTTCAGATGACGCCGATTTGATCGACGTGCTGACCACGATTAAGGGGCCACGCGTCGCTATCCTCTTTGTGGAGCAGCCGCAGGGCCAGGTGAAGATAAGTTGGCGCGCCCTGCCTGGTGTAAATGTAAGCCGGCTGGCCGGCAACTTCGATGGAGGAGGCCACGAACTTGCATCGGGCGCCATGATCGAAGGGGAGCTCCCGCAGGTCGTGGAGCGAGTGCTTAAGGCGACCTTCGCGGCCATCGAGCAGGCAGATTCTTGAGCAGCTTCGGCGTCATCGTCGTTGACAAACCTGAGGGGCCAACCTCGCATAAGGTGGTAAGCATCGTGCGCCGCGGCACGCGGGTACGCAAGGTGGGCCATGCGGGAACGCTCGATCCGAGGGCCTCGGGCGTACTGGTGCTTTGCCTGGGTCCGGCCACGCGCCTCTCGGAATACCTCTCCAGCTCAACCAAGAGCTACGAGGCCAGAATTCGGTTTGGCGAATCGACGGAGACCTATGACGCCGAAGGCGCGACGACGAGCTCCGCAGGTGAGGTGCCCACTGAAGTGCAGATCGAGTCTGCCCTAGAGATGTTTCGGGGTGAGATTCAACAGGTCCCTCCCCCCTACAGCGCAATCAAGCTCCAGGGAAGAAAAGCGTACGAGTTGGCGCGGGAGGGGAAGCCAGTAAAGCTCGACCCTCGCAACGTAACGGTATACGAACTCACAAAGCTGGAATACGAAACACCGGATCTGAGCGTCCGCGTCGAGTGCTCGGCAGGAACCTATATTCGATCCCTGGCCCACGATCTCGGGCAAGCGCTATCCACCGGTGCACATCTGTCGGCGCTGCGCCGCCTCAGGGCTGGACCCTTCGGCTTGCAGGATGCGGTGAGGCTGGATGAGTTGCAGGAGGCCATGAGGCGGGGCGTGTGGCAGACTCTGGTGCGCCCTGCGGCGGAAGCGCTTCCGGATCTCCCGATTGTTACGCTGGAGGAGACCGAGCTGCAAAGGATCCGAAACGGGCTGCGCATTCCATCAAAAGACGGAGCGACAGGAATGGCAAGAGCATTGGATCCGGGCGGGGAGCTGGTGGCGATCCTGGTTTCGGCCGAAAACGGCAAGGAATGGCAGCCTCGCAAAGTATTTCTCTCCTAAATGCAGCACCTTCACGATCTGAATGAGGTTCGACTAGAACGCAGCTCTCTTACTATCGGCTCCTTCGATGGCGTTCATCTAGGCCATCAAGACCTGCTGGGAAGGATGGTAAGGCGGGCGAAGCGAGCCGATTTGCCGGTGGTTGTCCTGACCTTCTATCCTCATCCCTCCGTTGTGCTGCGGCAGCGCACTCCAGCTTTTTGCATCACAGCTCCAGATGAGAAAGCCGAGTTGCTCGGGATAGCGGGCGCGGATTACGTCATCACGCAAACTTTCGACCTGGAACTCTCTCAGATCCAGGCCGGCGATTTTCTGGATCGGCTCATCGCCCAGCTCGGGTTTACGGACCTATGGGCTGGTGAGGGTTTCGCACTGGGTCACCAGCGTCGCGGTAACCGACACTTCCTTGAAAGGGAAAGCCACGCCAGGAACTTCCGCTACCATCTCGTTCCTCCGAGGGTGGTAGGGGGAGAGATTGTTAGCTCGACGCGTGTGCGAGAAGCGCTTCGTTCCGGTGACGTCGCGCGGGCTGCGACCTACCTGGGAAGGTCATTCGTGCTTCCCGGGGTCGTTCAAGAAGGTGCGGGGCGCGGAAAGGAGATCGGGATCCCTACCGCCAATCTAATGATCTGGGAGGAGCGTGGCTACCCCGCCGTCGGCGTATACGCTTGCATGGCGGAGGTCGATGGCGTACACAAACAAGCCGTTGCAAACATTGGCTTTCGGCCCACATTTGAGGACCAACTTAAGCTGCCTGTCGTAGAGGCCCACCTGCTCGATTACGAAGGGGAGCTCTACGGGAAAGAAATCAAGCTCGAGTTCGTCGATCGACTGCGCGACGAGATGCGTTTCTCCGGCCCAGAGGCACTCCACAAACAGATTGAGCTGGATATTCGGCAGGCCCGCAGCTTGTTAGAGGAACGAAGGCTGGGATAGGATCCGATTAGTGCTCCATGGAGTCCCGAACGGCAGCCAGCCGCCTCTCCGCCAGAGCCACGTACTCACCCTCGATTTCATAGCCAACATAGTCTCGCCCGTTCTTCAGCGCTGCCACACAGGTGGTCCCGGAACCGGCGAAAGGATCCAGAACCACATCCCCCTGGAACGTGTACAGTTTGATGAGTCGTTCGGGCAGCTCTTCCGGGAAGGGGGCCGGGTGGCCAATCTTTCGCGCCGAAACTGCGGGGATGCGCCAGACGCTCTTTGTCCATTCCAGGAACTCGTCCCGTTCAATCGTGCTTTGGTTGCCTTCCCCTTTGCGCGAAAAGGACTGCTTCGAGAACACCAGGATGTACTCGTGGACGTCGCGCAACACCGGATTGCTGGCCGATAGCCAGGATCCCCAGGCCGTCGACGCTGCGGCACTGGCTCCCTTGTCCCAGATGATCTCCCCGCGCATATGGAACCCGGCCTCAATCATGTCCTGAATTACAAATGCGTGAAGCGGAAGGTAGGGCTTGCGACCCAAATTCGCGACGTTGACGCACGCGCGGCCGCCGGTAACCAGGACCCTGTGGGTTTCCCTGAACACCTTGCCGAGCAATTCCCTGTATTCCTCCAGGGACAGGTCTTGGTCGTAATCTTTGCGAACGTTGTAGGGAGGGGAGGTAACCATCAGGTGAACCGAGTGGTCCGGTAGGTCACTCATTTCCTCTGAGCTACTCTCAAATATGCGGTCACGGTGTTCGTCCGGCAGCTCCTGCTCTATGTATTCACTGACCTGCTCGGGCTGAAGATTGTGATAGAGACGACCGGAGTAAAAGGGTGAGGAATCGTGGCTGAACCGACCCCCGGTGCCGAAGCTGCTGGTCGAGGTTCGCTTGCGATCTGACTTAGCCATAGCCCAGCTGCCTCAGCGCCTTGGCGTCATCGCGCCAACCCGGCCACACCTTGACCCGCAGATCCAGGTAGACCTTTCTGCCCGACATCTGTTCAATCGACGCTCTTCCCCGTTTTCCGATTTCGCGCAGCATCGAACCGCGCTTCCCGATCACGATCCCCTTCTGCGAATCGCGTTCCACATATATCGTTGCGGCGATGTACGCACCGCGTTCGCCCCGTTCAGTGTACTCATCGACCTGCACTGCAAGGCTATGGGGGACTTCGTCACGCAGGAGGGCGAGCGCGGCAGAGCGGATAAGATCGGCTGCGATATCGCGTTCATAGGCGTCCGTTATCTCGGAGTCTGAATAATACTGAGGGCCCTCCGGAAGACGGTCAACAATCTCCTGGATCAGTAAATCCAGGTTATCTCCGCGGGTGGCGGACACACCCACCGGGTGTGCGGCCGGCAGTAGAGCCAAAAAGGCGTTCCAATGGGACTGCAGACGCTCTGGCCGAACGAGATCCATCTTGTTCAGAGCTGCGATGGTTGCGGTCTTTGGGGCGCGTTGGAGAATGGCTTCTGCGACCAAGCGATCGCCTAATTTGGGTGCCTGATGCACATCGAATACGCACAAGATCAAATCCGCGCCTTCTAACGCGTTTGACGCTACGCTATTCATATACTTTCCCAGCCGATTTCGAGGCCGGTGAATTCCTGGCGTGTCCACAAATATGGCCTGTACGCTGGAAGTAGTGAGGATGGCCAATTGGCGCACGCGCGTCGTCTGCGGCTTGGGAGAGACGGGCAGGATGTCTTGTGCCAGGATAGCGTTTAGCAGCGTTGATTTGCCAACGTTGGGCCGGCCTGACACGGCCACAAAACCGGAGCGGTGCTCGCTGACCACCGTCCCATTGTCTGGTCAAGCGCGCGGGCTGTCAAGCGAATCTCCCCGATCGCCATGATTCCCAATTCTGGGCGCAGGCTATAATACCGGGCCACTGAGCAGACAGAGTGCACAATGTCCATTTTTCGACGATCTAGAAAGCCAAATCGGTTTATTGAGCTGCTGATCAAACAAGCAGAGCATACTTCTGAGGGCCTGAAGATCCTTCTGGCTTACGTGAAGCGGCCTGACGAAGATTTGGCGAGTAGAATGACCGACCTTGAAAAGGAGGCGGATGAAGTCCGCCGGATCCTGATTGATGAGCTCAATCGAACCTTCGTAACTCCCATCGATCGGGAGGATATTTTTGCGCTTTCGCTCACGATCGACGACGTGCTGGACTATGCCAACACGACCATCGAAGAGATGGAGCTGCTGGATATCGACCCCACGCCTCATATGGAGCGGATGGTTTCTCTGCTGAGTGAGGCCGCGGCTGAGATTCACAGGGGGGTGATGCGGCTCGAGAGGAATCCGAATGTGGCCAACGATCATGCGGTGCGTGCCAAGGCGCTTGAAAACAGGACCGAGACGGTTTATCGGGAGGCCATCGCCGAGCTGTTTCACATGCCCACAGATGTCGACCACATCGTGGAGATGCTGAAGCTTCGGGAGGTGTATCGGCACCTATCCAACGCGGCCGATCGCGGGGACGCAGCGGCAAACGTGATAGGTGATATCGTCGTCAAGAAGATGTAGGGTGAAACGAAAAAGGGGCGCTAGAGCCCCTTTTTGATTCCGAACAGCGGCTGGAGATCCTCGCCGGAGGATGCTTCCTTACGCCGCAAGCCGATCCAGCTTCATTCCCACTTCCCTCCACTGGATCTTTGAGATTCCGAGCTTTTGACGGATCGAGTCTTTGTCCATGCCCGACTTGTAGTCGGTGAGGGCGCTGGTCCACCTGCACATGTTGAACGAGAGGTGCTTCTCGAGCCTGGCCTCATCACCGACATCTTCCAAAAGATATTCGAGACGCCGGGGAGAGTATGGAAAAAGCCGCTCTTTCGGCTTGTACTGCTTGAGATACTCCTGGTAGGCCGGAATCCAGCTCGATTCGAGGAGCAGCTTCCGCTCACGATAACGCTTGCTTACATCGCCATACCTAATCCAGAGCATGGGACCGTCGGCAGAGTTCAGATCCACATGGTTGAGATGGATCGCCAGGCATTCGCTCTTCTTGATGCCGGTATGCAGCAGCAGGCTGACCAGAGTAAAGGCACGCGCATCCGGCGGATCCTTCTGTCGCATTTCCTCCGCCGCCTTCAAGACCGCCAGGAGCTCGTCTTGGGTCAGGACTCCTGGCAGAGGGCTCAGCACCGATTCTTGTGGAATAGAGGCGGCGGGATCTTCCACCAGTACTCCGGCATGGGTCAGCCAGCGGAAGAAAACCTTGAGCGAGGTGACTCGCCGGGAATAAGTCTTGGGACTGCAGGGGACGCCTCGCCGGTTGAGCATCCAATCGAGGTAATTCCGCAGATCGTGGGTGCCGATGGAATTGATGGAGTGTCCGGCTCCCATGAAGCGTGCCAGCAATCGCAGGTCTCCCGTGAAGGCTTTCACCGTATTGATAGAACGCCCACTGTCTTCAAGATCTTCTCCCCAGACCTGGATCGCGGCACTCAAGCTGGAGTCCGGTCGCAAAGGACCCTCCGCGATGCCAACCTCTTGGCCAGAGCTGGAGAATATTGGTAGGTTCTCACGTCTCTCAGACATGGGCTGTCCTACAGGATTTCAGCAAGGGACACTCTCGGAAAGCCTTCTCAATTGAATCCCACAAGGTATGGTGCCTGCTTCGCATAGCCAGGAGCGGCGATACTAGACTCGAGCATGCGAATTGTCAAATGCTAAGCGCTGGCTGGTGCTAGGAGGGTTCGGTCATTCCAGCTGGTCTCGGGTGGGGTCGAAACAGGGGTCGTAGTCATCGCCCACAACCAGGCGAAAGGCAAAGGGAGAGGTTGGATCAGGATCGCTGATCAGTCGAGAATCAGGCAGGCCAAAAGACTGCAGGATCGCTTCGGCAGATCCGTCTTGCGCCAGACCGTAGTCGATAAGATGCGTCAAGGTTCCGGATGAGGGCGATTCGGAGTCTACATGAGTTGCGAAGCCGGCATACTCAAGGCGTTCTGCGGCGAGGGCTCCCCATTGCGCTTGTGCCGAAGAGTTGGCAACTTCCACCGTCATCGCCACTTCCGGCACCAATTCATCGAGGGCGTCGAAATCGAAGGCATCCGCCACGAGCGCGGCAATCGCGCTTGGCTTAGGCACCAACACTTGCGCGCCTGAGCTCGGAATACGCCAACTCGTTACTTCGTCCCGCCCAATAAAGCGGCTGCGAACATCGGCTGTATCGATGCGTGCCGCGAGCGGTGCAAACGAGAGCAGGTCCGCCAGGACGAGATCCGTGGTGACCGTGTCACTCAGATCGCTGTAGAGTTCTGGGATGCGTGGGATCAGCTGCAGCGAGAGAATCTCCCGGTAGAGGGCTCTGAGCACTTCCTGCTGCCGGCGCCCTCGATCAAAATCCGAAGACAGCTTGCGGGAGCGCGCGTACCAGAGCGCCAAATCCCCATCCATCTGCCTCACGCCGGTCGGAACGGTGTAAAGATACCAATTCTGTTCCTTCTCCGGATCCAGCCCGGGACTTCTTAGTCTCCAATCGCGATACGAGCAGGTTACATTCACCTCCACGCCGCCGATCGTGTCGACGATGCGCCTGAATCCGTCCATCTCGACTTTGGCATAGTGATGGATAGGTATCCCGAAGTTATAGCGGACGGTATCCGCAAATAGCGCCGGACCTCCGCCTGGATAGTTCACGCGTTCCCCAATGCTGAAGGCGGTGTTGATGCGCTGCATACCGTATCCGGGGAGGTATACGTACAGATCGCGGGGGATCGAAAGCATCGAAACTTCGCCAAGCGCGGGGTAAATCGAAATGATGATGATCACATCGGTGTTAAACCCGGTCCAGTTTGGGCGGCGATCAGATCCCAGCAGCGCGATGTTGATAATGGCAGGATCGATTGCTAGCGGCGCGACGGGCGGAGGGATTGGCGTTGGCGGCGGCGGGGCGTTCCCGTAGGTGAAGGGCGCCGGCCAGCCTACATCGAAGGCGGGAAGCCTAGTGGGTTGTGGTGTGGAGCTGGCCGCTGGGGGGGTCGGTGTCTTATAAATCTCGGTAGGAAGCTTGTCCAGCCGGGGCGCATTGCGTTCCGATTTGGGGGAAGGAAGGCACCCTGCCAGCACGAGGGCCAGGGCTATGGGAGTCCATGCAGTTCGCATCATGAAGCGTCAGCAACCGTCCCCTTGATGGCTGGAATCATTCCCGCAGCCAGTGCAGGGACTAGCTGGTTTGTTGCGTCGCTGGTCGCGGCTCAAGGCCAACCCAGCGCAGGGCCAGCATGCCGTAGAGCAGCGTGAGCCAGAAGGTGACACCCCGGAATGCAATGGCAATCACCGCGGAAATCGCCAGCGTCAATCCGAGCGAGGTCATGACCAGTATCATAGCCCCCTCCACGAATCCGATCCCCGATGGAGTGGGCGAAACGATATAGAAGAGATATCCGATGCTGAAGCTGGCGATCAATATCGTGATCGTGAAAGGCTGGCCGAAGGCGACGAAGATCAGACCCAGTATGACGATGAGCAGCGCCTTGCTGCTGAAGGCCAACGCCGCAGGAACCAGTAGCTTGCTCGGGGCTTTTCTAACTACCTGCAGCCCCTCATACACGTCCTCGGCGAAGGGGAGCGCGCGGGAAAGGTCTACCGATTCTCGCCGCAGAATAGGACGTAAGAGCCGGTTCAGGAGTGTTCCAAGCCGGGTGAGCACGCCTGCAAGCAGGGCCGGGGAGCGCATCCCCATCACAAGCACCATGCCCGTGCCTAACGCGATCCCCGCCAAAACGAGCATGGCCAGGACGCTTGCCGTGCTCAACTGGTTCAGCCTGAAAAGGAAGAACAGGCCAAGCAGCACAACCGCCAGTAGACTCGACTGCTCGAGGAACACGAACAGCGCGCCTCCGGTCGTGACCCTGCTCGAAGGGAGACTGCGCTTCTTCCCATCCGCGATCAAGATCGCCATACCGCCCATGCCTGCGCTTGGCGCCACCACGCTCACGAACTGGGCCGACACGGCGACCAGTCCTAAGTGAGCAAACTGCTCCCGAAGTCCGAGGATCCGGTAGATCACCCAGAAGGAAGCGGTGACATTAACCAGCCAGACGAGCTGCACCACGACCGCCAGAGCCAGCCATGCCGGGTCCCCTTCCCGCAACGATTGAATGACTTGCTCGAGTTCGGCAACTCGGGAAAAGAAGAAGAAAGCGGCAATAGAGATCGCGAGCAGGATCAGCAGTCGGCGCATCGTTCAGGCCGGGAGCCTTTCCAGGCTGGTTGGATCGCCTACGGCAAAGGCGTTTGCATCGCCGAAGATCCGGGTGCAAAGCTTGGTTAGCACGTCTTTTGGCCCCAGCTCGATGAACGTGTCGATACCCACCGCGCGCAGAGCCTCGATGGTCTCTGTCCATCGCACGCGGTGGGTGAGCTGTGCCTGCAGCTCCTCTCGGATTTCCGCCACGGAAGACAGCGGCTTGGCACTGACGTTGGCAATCACGGGGATTGCGGGGGTCTCAATGGGTGTCGCCTCGAGGGCTTCATTCAGTAGCGCCTGAGCGGGCTCCATCAGGGCAGAGTGAGCGGCGATGCTGACCGCCAGCGGGATGACCCGTCTTGCACCGGCCTCTTTCAACTGCTCGGTGGCTAGCTCCATCCCCGCCTCGGATCCAGAAATCACGAGCTGCCCCGGACAGTTATCATTAGCAAGCTGGACGACTTCACCCGTCGCGGCTTGCACATCCGAGCACACCTTTGCAACTGGCTCGGGATCCAGTCCCAATACCGCGGCCATGCGACCCGGGCTGCGCTCTCCGGCGGCCTTCATGGCCTCTCCTCTGGCGCGCACGAGCTTGAGCGCGTGCTCAAACGACATTGAGCCCGAGCACACCAGCGCCGAAAATTCTCCCATGGAGTGCCCCGCGGCTGCGGCCGGGAGGGCCTGGGCATCGAGCGCTCGAAGCGCCGCGATGGAGTGCACCAAGATGGCGGGTTGAGTGTTAATAGTGTCGTTGAGCTGTTCCGCGGGACCTTCCCAGCAGAGGGTGGAAAGTGGAAAGCCGAGGATCTCATCCGCCTGCTTAAAGACTTCCGCCGCGGCCGGATGTTGGAAGGCCAGCTCCTGGCCCATCCCTACTTCTTGAGAGCCCTGACCTGGAAACAGGAATGCGGTGGAGCGTGAATTGAGGGCCATGGCCGGGAGCGTTAGTTGCTTTCGATCTCCACGACCTCGCGGCCCGCGTAATGGCCGCAGTTGGGACAAACGTGGTGCGGCAGGTGCTTGTCGCCGCAATTCGTACAGCTGATCAGATGCCGGGGCCGGAGCGCATCGTGAGCACGGCGCCGATTGCGTCTACCTCTTGAGGTCCTCCGTTTAGGGAGAGGTGGCATTATGGTTCCGTCGACTTTGCAAAATTGTGCCTGCCCAATGGGCAGGCCGGACCATTATAACTGGGGCGAAAGCACTGTCAAGAAGCCGGATTACGATGCTCATCGCAGGAACGATGTCTTTGCGAGCGTAGTGACAAGCCGGGGCATGTCTTTGCGAGCG
>JBGMQN010000105.1:28235-39841 GCA_048054495.1 Anaerolineales bacterium | reverse complement strand
ACGGAAAGGGGCTGTCCGAACCGGACAGCCCCTTGAAACTCATCTCGCGGCGGTAAAGCTATTCCCTGAGATCCTTGAGCCAGTTGTCGATTTCTCTGGCAGCCACGTCTCTTCCGCCCAGCCCAAAGGCCAGAGCTGCCGCGACCGCAATGGCGCCCAGCACGATCCCGAAGGCTAAGTTCACGATGTCTTCAGCGATACCGGTCTGGCGCAGTGCCAGCGCGCTGGAGAACACGATGATGGCCACCCGCGCCACTGGCGCAAGAAGGTGAGCCTGCGAGCCGCCCGTACCGCGAATCACACGATCGGCGATGCCCGCGAAGTACAGCCCGAGTCCGAAGATCACAAGTCCTGCAACAATCCCTCCGGCGGCTACCAGGAACTCGGAGATCAGATCGGCCACGATCCCAAAGCCTAGGAGATCGGAGGCCTCGATGACCGCGAACAACATGATCGCCAACCAGGCCAGGTAGCCTACGACCTGCGAAGGCGTCTGGCCGCCCGCACCCTCCGCACTGCCCAACCCGATCCAACCGAGCACGTTATTGAACCCTACGCCGGTGAGCGCGTTATTGACGAAGCCACTAACGGCCCTGGCGACGACGTAGGCCACCCCAAGCAGCAGAAGCGCGGCGAAGATGGCCGGTACAGCCGCTAGAACTATGGTCAGGACCTCCGCGGAAGGCTGCGACACGGCGTCAATTTCCAGTGCATCCAAAGCCGCGATTGCCACGGGGATAAGGATGAGTACATAGACGACGATTCCGATGACGCCCGATAGCTTATGAGTTCCAAGCGCATCCTGAACTCCCCACCGGTCTCCAAAGGCGTCCAACCCCGCGCCGGCAAGCAGATTGGCAACAACCTGGCGTACAATGCGCGCCGCGATCCAGCCTATGAGCAGGATGATGGCCGCCCCGAAGATTCCGGGGAGAGCCCCCAGGATTTCGTCCACTACACTTTGCACTGGCTCCAACAGCCCCTGCAGCCCGAGCAGGCCAATGATCGCTGGCAGGAACACGAGGAACACCAACCAATAGACCACGTTCCCAAGCGTTTCACTGACGGAGCTGGCATCGGGTGTCTCCATTTCTGCCTGCTTGGTCAGCCAGTCGTCCAACTTGGCTGTCTTGAAGCCACGGATAATCAGGAATTTCAAAACCGTGGCCGAGATCCATGCGACAAGCAACAATACTCCGGCCCAGAAAATCGAAGGCAGGAACCGGAAGATCTCCGCAAGGAATATCTGAATCGATTCGGCCGCGATCGTGAGCTGCAGTTGTTGGAGCACGATCACAAGTACCAACAGCAGAATCAGGTAGTAAACAGCCCTGGATATCCACGACGTTAGGTTGACTGCGCCATCCTCCCCTGGAGCCCCCGACATCGAACTCAATCGGCGGTCGAGCCCAGTCCGGCGCAACCCCCAGCGAGTCACTGCGCGGGCAACAACGGCTACTAGCCATCCCACAATCAGGACTGCAACTGCGATGGCGACATTGAGCAGGTAGGGCCCCAACCCCTCAAACGGTGGAAGAAACTCTGGCATCTTATGCTCCTCTACATACGGCACCCAAAGGGCGCGTAATCTAAATGCTTAAACCCCTCCAACGCGCGTTAGGTACGGCCTGCGCCTGTATAATCCAGCGCTGTGAAACGCTCCGCTGAAGCCCAGATTGCCCGCGGTGCCGGCATCGTGATGGCCGGATTTGCGCTGTCCAGCCTCGTCGGCCTGCTCAACCGCGTGCTTTACTCGGGCGTTTTCGGGACCGGGGTCTCGCTGGACGCCTTTTTCTCCGCCAACCGGGTCCCCGACATCTTGTTTAGCTTGATCGCAGGCGGTGCATTGGCTTCGGCCTTCATCCCCACTTTTGCCACTTTTCTTACCCAGAACGACCGAACCGGAGCGTGGCACCTGGCCTCGGGGATCGGAAACCTGCTCGTCCTGGGCTTGGGGCTGGCAGCCGCCCTGGTCTGGATCACCGCGCCCTGGATCGTCCCTAACCTGCTCGTTCCCGGCTACGACGATCCGGCTCAGATCGAGCTGACCGTCGATTTGCTGCGCATCCAGCTCATCGCGTTGGTGCTGTTTGGCATCAGCGGGCTTGTGATGGCGATATTGAACGCCCACCAACGCTTCGCACTGCCGGCACTCGCTCCGGCTTTCAATTGGCTGGGATGGATCATCGGAATATTCCTGCTCGTTCCGCGCATTGGGATCTATGGGTTGGCATGGGGAGTAGTACTTGGCGCGCTGTTCCACCTGCTGATCCAGCTGCCCGGATTGCGCGGACTACGGGCGCATTACACCGCCTCCCTCGGCACTAGAGATCCGGCCGTACGGCAGGTCGGCAAGCTCATGGTTCCGAGAGTGTTTGGTGTAGCGATTGTTCAGCTCAACTTTCTGGTCAACATCATCCTCGCCTCGGCCATGGTCGAGGGCAGTCTTACCGGCATCACGCTGGCCTTTGCCATTATGTTGATGCCGCAGATCGTAATCGCTCAGGCCATTGCCATTGCGGCGCTGCCCACATTCTCTGCCCAGGTCGCACGCGGCCAGATAAGCGAGATGCGAGAATCGCTGGCCACCACATTGCGGGGGGTGGTATTCCTTTCGCTGCCCGCCTCCATCGGCCTGCTCATGCTCCGGCGCCCCATCGTGTCGATGCTCTTTGAACGCGGTGAGTTTAATTCTCGATCCACCGACCTGGTCGCTTGGGCGCTGCTTTGGTATGCGGCTGGATTAGTGGGGCATGCGCTGGTAGAGATCATCTCGCGCGCATTTTATGCCCTGAAGGACACCCGCACCCCGGTGCTGGTGGGAGCTGCGGCGATGGGTCTCAACTTGATCCTGAGCTTGTCGCTATCGGTTGGATTTGAACGGATCGGTTGGGAACCACTCGGAGGGTTGGCGCTGGCGAACACCATTGCCACCGCGCTAGAAGCGACCGTTCTGCTGTGGCTGATGCGCGGTCGTTTGAATGGTCTTGCTTTCCCGCGCGTGCGGCGGGGACTCTTCGCGGCTGCGGCGGCCTCGGTCGTGCTGGCCGTGTTCCTCATCCTCTGGAGAGATGGGACGAGCGGGAGCTCTGTCTGGCTTGTGGGATTGGGGGGAGCGGTCATTGGAGCCGCTATCTACTGGCTGGCCGCTCTCGTCTTCAGGGCTCCGGAGGCGCGTGGCTTACCGAGCCTTTTGCGTCGCTAGCCTATTCTTGGTCGCTCGTCAGGTCCCCCTCGAGCTGACGTAGAGTGAGCTCAGCTTCCTCGAGTAATTGACTGCAACGTTCCGACAGGGCCTGGCCCCGTTCGAATAGCCCAAGGCTTTGCTCAAGTTCCAGATCACCGGCCTCTAATTTGCCGACCAGGGCAGCCAGTTCCTGGTAAGCCTCTTCAAAGCGCATCTTCTCTGGAGGTTTTGGTTCCGCCATAATTAATCCTTGTCCGGTGCTCAGGAATTGCCCAACTATGAGACCTGAGCGCCGAATTCTCCGTCGCTCACACGCACTTGCAGCTCATCTCCTGTGCTCACCTGCTTTGCTGACCGGACGATGGATCCATCTACCGATTTTCTTACGATCGCGTAGCCTCGAGCCAACACCGTGTCCGGCCCCACCGCCTGTAAGGTGTGGTTCAAGCCGCCGACCGCCGCCCTTTGGAGCGAGATTTCGTGGCGAATGGCCGAAGTTGCTCGATGCAGGAGTTCATCTACCCGCTGGCGCGCGCTGTCCACTCTCGCGCGGGGAGAGGCCAGCTCCAGAGCCGTGCGCTGGACCTGCAAGGCCGTTCGCAACCTGCGCCGGAAGTCCGACCATGCACGGCTCAGACCGATCTGCATTTCTCTCACTTGGAGCTTGAGTTCCTCCGAATCCGGCGTGGCGACCTCAGCCGCGGCTGAAGGAGTGGGGGCGCGTAAGTCGGCCGCAAAGTCTGCCAGCAGCACGTCTGTCTCATGGCCAATTCCCGTTACCAGCGGCGCTTTCGAAGCGGCTACTGCACGCACCACGCGCTCGTCGTTGAAGGCCCATAAATCCTCCACCGAACCGCCGCCGCGCACCAGGAGCACAACATCAGGCTCGCTCTCTTCATTTACGGCCTGAATGGCTTTTACGATACTATCCGGAGCTGCCTCGCCCTGCACCGGAGTCGGGGAAACTGTCGCTTCTACCAGAGGGTACCGTCGGCGGAGCACGTTCAGGACGTCCCGCAAGGCAGCACCGCTGGGTGAGGTCACAATGCCAATGCGCCGCGGCCAACTGGGCAGCGGTCGCTTGCGTTCGGCAGCGAATAAGCCTTCGGTTTCCAGGCGCTCTTTGAGCAGCAGGTACTCTTGATAGAGTTCCCCCTCCCCTGCAAATCGAACCTCGTCGACGTAGAGCTGGTATTGTCCGCCCGCCTCGTAGACACTGATGTTTCCATGCGTCTCGATCGCCTCGCCATTCTGGAGCAGTCGCGGCAGACGGGCCACGTCCTGCTTCCACATGACGCATCGCACGGCAGCCTCTGCATCCCGGATGCTGAAGTAGAGATGCCCAGATGAAGGATGAGAGAGATTGGAAATTTCCCCCGCCAGCCACAGGTCGCCCATGCGATAGTCACTCTCAATAAGCTGTCGAATATATCGGTTTAGCTCGACCGGCGACCAGATGGTGCTTTGAAAGCCGAGGATAGAAAGCTGGCTCATGTCGCGAAGCATAACTGGCGGGTAGGGGGGTGTCAACTGAACGATATAATGCGCGCACGGAGATGAGATCGGGCGATGGATCAGACGCTTGAAGCCAGGGTGGGATCTGCACTCAATGGTAGAGGCTGGACTCTTGCGCTGGGAGAATCCTGCACAGGAGGGCTAATTGCCCACCGGATAACCGAAGTTCCCGGTTCCTCAGAGTACTTTCTTGGGGGCGTTGTCGCCTACTCTAACGCCGTTAAAGAGTTGCTGCTCCACGTGAAGAGCGAGACCTTGGAAACGGTAGGCGCGGTTAGTGAAGAGGCTGCGCGGGAGATGGCTCGCGGCGCACGAGAAGCGACGAGCGCCGATGTCGGCCTGTCGGTTACCGGGATTGCGGGGCCGGGAGGCGGAACTGTAGACAAGCCCGTCGGTCTCACTTTTTTGTCCGTCAGCACGCCGGAAGGCGAGTGGGCGGAACGGCATATTTTTGAAGGCGATCGGCATGCGAATAAGCAGGCCTCGGCCGAAGCCGCTTTGAAGCTACTACTTCAGGCACTAAGCAAGGGGGAGCAATCCGAGTGAAGTCCTCCGTGCTCGAAGTCGAACACCGTGCAGATTTGGATCCTCGTCCCACCGCATTCACCTGGCAGGGAACGCGATGGATCGTGAATTCCATGGGGCGCACCTGGGAATCCAATGGAGAGCGGCACTACCTGGTAATGGTCCAGGGCGATCGGGTATTTGAATTGGCTCAATCGGACACGACCGGGAGCTGGCGCATGGTGCGCCGACCGGAGGATTTCGGACCTCATAGAACTTCGCGGCTCTAGCTGCGATCAAAAAAGGGCCGTCCTGATTGGACGGCCCCTGGTTGTTCCTGTTCCGTAGTTAGCTCAGGTAGTCTCTGAGCTGGCGCGAACGACGGGGATGACGCAGGCGGCGCAGCGCCTTGCCTTCGATCTGGCGTATTCGCTCACGCGTCAGGCCAAACTTCTGCCCAACCTCTTCCAGCGTGTAGGAGCGCCCGTTGTGCAGTCCAAAGCGCAGCCGTAAGATGCGGGCCTCGCGCGGGCTCAAGCTTGTGAGCACTTCTTCGACCTTGTCGCGCAGCAGATTCTGATAGGCGCTCTGGGTCGGGGTGGGAGTCGACTCGTCCTCAACAAAGGAGCCGAGCTCCGAATCTTCCTCTTCGCCAACCGGTGATTCGAGCGAGAGCGGGCGCCAGGATACGCGCATCATCCACTGCACCTTGCGCGGGTCCAACTCCATCTTCTCGGCGATCTCTTCCGGAGTGGGCTTGCGGCCCAGTTCCTGCTCGAGCTGGCGCGCTTCCTTGTACAGCCGGCGGATGCGGTCCGACATGTGCACCGGCACACGGATGGTGCGGCCCTGATCTGCGATGGAGCGCGTGATCGTCTGGCGAATCCACCAGGTGGCATAGGTACTGAAGCGGTATCCGCGGTGGTAATCAAACTTCTCCACCGCCTTCATCAAACCAAGATTGCCTTCCTGGATCAGATCCAGGAAGGGAACGCCGCGGGCCATATACTTCTTAGCGATGCTCACCACGAGGCGCGTATTGGCCTTGATGAGATGATCGCGGGCGGCCTTGGCGTCCTGAACGGCTGCTTGCAGCTCCGCCCGGTGATTGGCGGATCCGTTGCCGTTGCGCCTCCGCAGCTTCGCCTCCGATTCGTTGCCGAGTTCGATGCGCATGGCCAGATCGACCTCTTCTTCAGTGGTCAGAAGCGGCACGCGGGCCATCTCCTTGAGATACAAACCGACCGTATCGTCGCTGGAGATCGCGCTCAGATCGAATGCTTCAGGCTGGTCGTAAGCTGATTCAGGGCGAAGATGGGCCGGCACCTGCGAAGGATGCTCATAGACCTCCACCCCGGAGCCTCGGAAGAAGGTCTCAAGTCTTTCCAACCGAATTTCCGACTCCTCTAGTTCGGGGAATACTGTAACGATGTCTTCGGTAGTAATGTAGCCCTGATAGTCCCCCTTTTCCATCAGGGCGGCAAAAGCATCTCGCTTATGCCACCGGTCCTTAGCTACGGCCATCTTGTCCCTCCCTGTAGGTTAAGATTCTTGTAGCAGCGACTTCAGCGCGGCGAACCGCGGGTCGAACTCCGTCTCCGGATGCTCACAGCTTGTCTCGTTCAAGTTGCCCCCACATTCGGGACATAGGCCCTTACAGTCCGAGCGACACAAGGCATGCATGGGCATATCCAGCAAAAAGTGTTCCCGAACCAGGGGCCGTAGATCTAGAATGCCCGTCTCGGGAATGCTCTCCGAAGGATCGGAGCCCGGACGCGGGGGGTAGTACAGCAGCTCCCCAAGCTCGACTGCGAGCGGATGATTCAGTGGAGTCAGGCAGCGGTCGCAGTCCAGCTCGGCCGCTGATTCCAGCGTGCCCTCGATGTACAATCCTTCACCGGTGCGCGTCAGACGCAGTACCCCCCGGAGGAATGACAAATCCAGGTCGTCTCCGGCCTGGAGGGCTGGGAACTCGAGCTCGAACTCCTGGCTTGTTCCTGCACCCTGATGCAGCAGGAAGCCAACGTTCAATCGCAGTGGGTGCTGCTTAGTTTTCGACACAGTGGGGCTGCAATCCAGCTGTCAAAAGAGCGGTCTCATAATAACATACATTGTAAGGTCGGTCAAACTAGGAACTTAGTACCAAACATAAAACCGACATTTGCGAGGGTTTTACCGTATATGTAGGACTTAGGTGAATTTGAGCCTATATGTTGGGGTTGAGTACTATTCGAATAGTCAAATCCTGCATGATTCGTTGCACATCCACTTGTGTGGCGAGCTGCTCCTGTCAGGCTATGCGCACGGTCAAATTGAGGGGTTGCTGTGAGCAAATTGACATCCATCGGCTTCGGTTTAGGGGGTTAAGCTGCGTTTACTGCTCGGCACGCACAACTTAGGTAAGCAGGCCGAGCTGCGTGCTCTGCTAGCGAACCCGAACTGGGAAATCGTCACGCCCCATGACCTGGGGCTTGAATTCGAAGTCGAGGAAGTCGGCGCCACTTACGCCGAAAATGCGCGCTTGAAGGCCGTGTCTTTTGCCGCTCAAGCTGGCCTCTGGTCGCTGTCGGACGACAGCGGATTGGAGGTGGCGGTGCTAAATGGGGCGCCGGGCTTGCGATCGGCGCGGTTGGGTGGCGAAGGCAAAGCGGACTCGGACCGCCGGCGCATGCTGCTAGAGATGTTGAAGGTCCATCCGCGCCCGTGGGAGGCACGGTTTCGGGCTACCGTGGCCTTAGCGGGTCCGGCTGGTGAAATCGAGCTCGCCGAAGGCCAATGCGCCGGAGAAATCATTCCCGATGAACGCGGCAAAGGGGGCTTCGGCTACGACCCGATCTTCCTGGTGCTCGGAACGGGGCGAACTATGGCGGAGTTAGAGATGAATGAAAAGAATCACATCAGCCATAGGGCCAGGGCAGTGGAAGCCCTCCGGCCGGCCCTGGAGCTGCGGCTCAGCGATCAGTTGTGAGCGAGAGTGGATCTGGACGTTGCGGCGGCTGAATGCCCTATTCCTGCCCCCCGAGCCACCGCTCCGTCATGATTGCCGCAGCAGCGCCCTGGCCTACAGAGGTCGCAATCTGGCGGAAGACCGAATCCATGATCTCGCCCGCCGCAAAGACCCCGGGGACGCTCGTCATCATCTTGTCATCCACAGTCAGATAGCCCACCTCGTCCATCTCAAGCTGATCCTCAAACAAACTCGAATTGGGATAGTGGCCGATAAAGATGAAAACACCATCCGTTTCGCGCTCTTTAACGTCTCCAGTCTTCACATTGCGGGTGCGGATGGCCTTTACTTGGCCATTGCCTACGATCTCCTCAACAACCGTATCCCAGACGAAGTCAAGCTTCTCATTGGAAAAGGCGCGTCGCTTTAGGGCTTCGCCTGCCCGAAGTTCGTCGCGACGGTGGACGACGTCCACCTGCTTGGCAAACCTGGTCAGGAAAATGCTCTCCTCCATCGCGCTGTCGCCGCCTCCGACCACCACCACGTCCTTTTCTCGGAAAAAGAACCCATCGCAGGTGGCACAGAAAGAGACACCACGCCCAATGAACTCCTCTTCGCCCGGAACCCCAAGCCGCTTGGGCGAGGCGCCCGCGGTCACGATCACGGCCTCCGCCTCGTAGGTCTCACTGTGAGTCTCGAGTGTAAACGGCGAGCCACCGGTGAAATCCACCTTCTTGACTTCGTCGATCACGATCCTCGCTCCGAAAACTTCTGCCTGCTTGCGCATGAGCTCGACCAACTCCGGGCCGGTCGTGCCCTCCGGAAAGCCGGGAAAGTTTTCGACCTCGCTTGTGATCGAGATCTGCCCTCCGAGCTGAGTTCCCGACACCACGAGCGGCTCAAGCTGGGCACGCGCAATATAGAGCGCTGCGGTCAGGCCGGCTGGGCCGGATCCAATGACAACTACCTTCTCCTTTTTCATGAAGCAACTCTCATACGGTTCGAAATCATTTCCATTTGGCGATTTTCCTCAGGCATGGACGCCATGTGAGGGAGTTTTTCTTACTTACCTTTAGTTAATCCTCATCGTCGTCCACGAGTTCGGGTACGGTTTCCTGCAGCCACCAGATCGGAGCGCGTGTCACGACATTCCCATCCGAGTCAAGCAGCGGCTTTCGGATCGGGTCTCCATCATCTCCAGGATGGCACGCCACTTTCTCCCCGCCGCAATACTCGCACTTCCCAGCTTCCCCAGACGAGGTGGTACATCGCCTGCACACGTAGATTACGATCTCTTCGCTCACCGCCCTAGTTCTCCTAGCTATATCACCTTTCATTGTAAGCGAGGTGGGATGGCCAAACAACGCCCAGACCGGACTCTCTCGATCAATGAGACCGAATGCTACGCGGATCACCGCTCCGAGGGCAGCCCAATAGATGGGGCGCGAAAGGGCTTGCGCGTACCAGGGTGAGGTCAGGAGGTCGGATCATTGAGTATCTGAGTGGTTCCTGCGCATCATCCCCAAGAGCACCGCCTGGGATAGTGCCGTCAGCCAGAAGTTGCGCGTGGTAGCAAAGAGCAGGCTCGAGGAGGCCATGCGTGCCAGGGTCTCCCACATGCCGGGCGGCCACCGCGCATCTACCTCAGCGGTCCGCCACGTGCGCAAAGTTTCCTTTAGGGGACCTCTCCAAGGACTGAAGCAAATTGCCCATTCCACGAGCGTCAGGGCGAGTCCCATCAGGAGACCCAATTCGGGGCGCGGGATCCAGAGTACGCCGGCTGCCCTGTACAGCGCCCAACGCGGTTCATCGAGAACCCCGCGGGTTGGTGTTGGCCAGCCCCCTTCCGGCCACCGGATCAAGGCCGCCAGGCCAATTAGGGCTCCAGAGATGATGGCACCGCCAAACCAGGCCAGTGGCGAGTACCCCGTGAGGCCAAAGAACCTGGCAGGAACTGCTCCGGATATCAGGGCGAGGTAGGCCGGAACGATCCCCCACAGCCAAGGCGCCAATCTCTGAGCGAGATCCTGTAATGATTCGGAAAGGCTGAAGAGAGAGACCACCCACGGCCAGGTGGGTTTTGCCAGTGCTGGCGAAAGAATGGCCAAGCCTACCCAGAACACGGCTTCCCATTGAGTCAATGTTTACGTTTCCGACGAGAACGCATCTAGCGGCTTAGGTTGCCCCCCCCACGGGGACTTCCAAGATGATGCGCGTCCCCTCCCCCTCCGCCGACTCGATGCGTAGGACTCCGTTCACCAGTTCCGAGCGTTCACGCATGTTGACCATGCCCAGGCTGCCACGTTGTTCGTAGTTAGCGTCCACCGCGCCCACATTGAACCCGACCCCGTCATCTCTCACTTCCAGCAGGATGCTATCCGCTTCGGTTCGTTGCAATTCCACCCAGATATTGGCCGCCTCGGCGTGCTTGTGCGCGTTGCTAATTGCTTCTTCGGCGATGAAAAACACCACTGCCTGCTTCGACATATCCAGACCATCCGACACATTCGACTCCGCTTCCACATGGACCGCCTGACCATGGGTCTCATGCATCTTGCTGGCCAGCTGATACAGCGCCGAAACGAGCCCTTTGGATTCAAGGACCAACGGTCTCAACGTAAAGAGCATGTGTCGAATCTCTTTGGTCGTCTGGCGCGCGATATTCTCCAGGGTCTTGATCTCTTCCTGCGCCGCCTCACGGTCGCGTTCGACAAGACGTCCGGCAAAGTTTAAACGCATTGCGATGGCCGCGATGGTCTGCGTCGGTCCGTCGTGCAGATTGCGAGCAAGCTTGCGGCGAGCTTCTTCCTCGGTTTCCGTGATGCGATCCCGCTCAATCTCCAACGCGCGCACGAGGCGAGCGTTACGCAAGGCGATGCTGGCTTGCGTGCCGATGGCTTCGAGCCGCTGCAGACGACGGCTGCTGAAAAACCCTCTCTTGGAGTGAGCTAGAATCAGCGCTCCTTCGACTTGCCCGTTCATCATCAGCGGCACACACACCGCTTCCTGGCTTCCTTGTGCAAGGCCTAACTGCTCCAGGGCCGGATCTTGAGAGGCTGCCTCCGAGTGTTTTAGCTGGCCGGTATCCACTGCCTCGCCGATGAGCCCGTTCGGGGTGCTCATGACCAGCCGCTCGGGCGTTGCATTCCGACCCGCGGCCAAGCTGAATCCTCCTCCTACCGGAAGCAACAGAGCGGCCCTCACCTCCCCCTCCCTCTCGGCCACCAATTCTCCCAGTGCCAGGTCGATGACTCGCTCTGGGAAATCATCGGCCGCCACCGCGGTGTTCATCGCCGCCGCCAGGTCCAGCATCGACCGGTCGTTCCCCGCGCTTCCACCCGGATTGGATTGAAGGCGCTTCTGAAGCCAAACACCGATCCAGCCCACCACTGGCGTCAGTACTAAAACCGTAAGCAGAGCACGGCCTGAGCTGGCCAATTCCTCCACCTGGAT